>JAJNBO010000239.1 GCA_021156245.1 Ramlibacter sp.
CGGATGGTGGAGAGCAGCGCCTCGTTGCGCTTGATCTGGCGCGCCTCGAAGGCCGTGGCGAGGCCGTTGCGCGCCAGCTCGTCCCAGCTGCGGCCGAAGCCCGCGGCGTTCGCCACCCAGAGGATCACCTGCAGGTCGCGCAGGCCCCCGGGCGATTCCTTGCAGTTCGGCTCCAGCGCGTACGGCGTGTTCTCGAACTTGTTGTGGCGCTGGCGCATTTCGAGCGTCTTGGCGACGAAGAAGGCGCGCGGCTCCATCTGCGCGCGAAAACGCGCCTGGAAGCTGATGAAGAGCTTGCGCGAGCCGGTGACCAGCCGCGCCTCCAGGAGCGAGGTCTGGACGGTCACGTCGCTCCCCGCCTGCGCCAGGCACTCGTCCAGGGTGCGCACGCTGGAACCGATCTCCAGGCCGGCGTCCCAGCAGCTGCCGATGAAGTTCTCCACCCGCTGTTGCAACCCGGCGTCCTCGTCGCACCGCACGCCATCCGGGGTGAGCAGGAGGACGTCGACGTCGGAGTGCGGAAAGAGTTCGCCTCGGCCGAAGCCGCCGACCGCCACGAGGGCGATGCCAGCCGGCAGGCCGGCGCGAGCCCAGAGCTGCTTGAGCGTGCCGTCGGCGTGGTGGGACAGGGCCTGCAGCAGGCTCTTGATGGTGCGGGTGGTGCCGGCGTCGGCCTGCAGCGATGCCAGCAGCGCGGCCTTGCCGCCGCGGTAGGCGTCGCGGATGCCCGCCACCTCGCCGGCGGCGGAGGGGGCGAGGGCAGCCGCTTGCGTCATCCCTTGACGAAGGCCGGCGGCGGCGGGCTGCCGGCGGACAGGGTCATCACCTCGTAGCCGGTTTCCGTGACGAGCACCGTGTGCTCCCACTGCGCGGACAGGGAGTGGTCCTTGGTGACGATGGTCCAGCCGTCGTTGCCGAACTCCTTCACGTCACGGCGGCCCGCGTTGATCATGGGCTCGATGGTGAAGGTCATGCCGGGCACCAGCTCTTCCAGCGTGCCCGGCTTGCCGTAGTGCAGCACCTGCGGCTCTTCGTGGAAGTTGCGGCCGATGCCGTGGCCGCAGAACTCGCGCACCACGGTGAAACCCTGGCTTTCGGCGAACTTCTGGATCGACCAGCCGATGTCGCCGAGGCGCACGCCCGGCTTGACCTGCACGATCCCGTGCCACATGGCCTCGTACGTGATCGCGACCAGCCGCTTGGCGGCGATGGAAGCCTCGCCGACGATGAACATGCGGCTGGTGTCGCCGTACCAGCCGTCCTTGATGACGGTGACGTCGACGTTGACGATGTCGCCCTTCTTCAGCGGCTTGTCGTTCGGGATGCCGTGGCACACGACGTTGTTCACCGAAGTGCAGAGCGAGGCGGGGTAGGGCGGATAGCCGGCGGGCTGGTAGCCCAGCGTCGCGGAGGTGCTCCCCTGCTTCTTCATGACCTCGGAGGCGATCCGGTCGATCTCACGGGTGGTGATGCCCGGCTTGATGAAGGGCGTCAGGTGGTCCAGCACCTCCGCCGCGAGCCGGCCCGCGGTGCGCATGCCCTGGATGCCTTGTTCGTCCTTGATCGTGATCGTCATGTCAGGGATTATCCCAGAGGGGGAAAAGCCGCGCAGGTAGAATCCCTTGTTCTGTCGGCCCCAGTCAGCGGCCGGCGGGTCCACCCCCAGACAGGTTTCAGACAGTGTCCCTGCACATCACCGAGTTCGAGGGCGGACAGGCCCTCAGCGACTTCCGGATCCAGCAACTCCTGCCGCGCCTCAAGGCGGTGCATCCCAAGATCGCCGGCCTGGCTGCGCGCTACGTGCATCTCGTCGCGACGGACCACGCGCCGGACGCCGGCGAGCGCGAGCGGCTGGCGGCCTTGCTGACCTATGGCGAGCCTTTCGACGCAAGCGGTGACGGCCCGCTGCTGGTCGTCACGCCGCGCCTCGGGACCGTGTCGCCGTGGGCGTCCAAGGCAACGGACATCGCGCACAACTGCGGCCTCGCGATCCGGCGCATCGAGCGCGTCGTCGAATACCGGGTGCAGATGGCCTCCGGATGGCTGGGCAAGGGCACGCTCGAGCAGGGCCAGCTGTCCGCGGTCGCCGCGCTGCTGCACGACCGCATGACGGAAAGCGTGGTGACGCAGCGCTCCGACGCGGCCCGCCTGTTCACCGAATTGCAGGCCGCGCCGATGGAGCAAGTCGACGTGCTGCGCGGCGGCCGGGCCGCGCTGGAAGACGCCAACCGCCGCTTCGGGCTGGCGCTGGCCGACGACGAGATCGACTACCTCGTGCAGGCCTTCACCGGGCTCGGCCGCAACCCGACGGACGTCGAGCTGATGATGTTCGCGCAGGCGAACAGCGAGCACTGTCGGCACAAGATCTTCAACGCCACCTTCACCGTCGACGGCGTGCCGCAGGAGAAAAGCCTGTTCGGCATGATCCGCAACACGCACCAGGCGCATCCCGAGCACACGGTCATCGCGTACTCGGACAACGCCGCGGTGATGGAAGGGCATGCGATCGAACGTTTCCTGCCTGGTGACGGCGGGGTGTACCGCAAGGCCGACGCCACGCACCACGTGCTGATGAAGGTCGAGACGCACAACCATCCCACGGCGATCTCCCCGTTCCCCGGCGCCTCCACGGGCGCGGGCGGCGAGATCCGCGACGAAGGCGCCACCGGCCGCGGCTCGCGGCCCAAGGCAGGGCTGACGGGCTTCACCGTCTCGAAACTGTGGGACGGCGGCTTCGGCCGGCCGGAGCACATCGCCTCCCCGTTGCAGATCATGACCGAGGGGCCGCTCGGCGGCGCCGCGTTCAACAACGAGTTCGGCCGGCCCAACCTGCTGGGCTACTTCCGCGAATACGAGCAGGAAGTGGCGGGCGTGGCGCGCGGCTATCACAAGCCGATCATGATCGCCGGCGGCCTGGGCTCCATCGATGCGCGCCTGACGCAGAAGATCCCGTTCCCTCCCGGCACGCTGCTGGTGCAGTTGGGCGGCCCCGGCATGCGCATCGGCATGGGCGGCGGCGCGGCCTCGTCGATGGCGACCGGCACCAATGCCGCTGAACTCGACTTCGATTCCGTGCAGCGCGGCAATCCCGAGATCGAGCGGCGAGCGCAGGAAGTCATCAACCAGTGCTGGGCGCTGGGCGAGCAGAACCCGATCCTCGCGATCCACGACGTCGGCGCCGGCGGACTGTCGAATGCATTCCCGGAGCTCACCAACGACGCCGGGCGGGGCGCCCGCTTCGACTTGCGCAAGGTGCCGCTGGAAGAATCCGGCCTCGCTCCCAGGGAGATCTGGTGCAACGAGAGCCAGGAGCGCTACGTCATGGCGATCGCTCCGGAATCGCTGGAGCAGTTCCGCGATTTCTGCGAGCGCGAACGCTGCCCCTTCGCGGTGGTCGGCGTCGCCACCGGGGAAAGGCAACTGGTCGTCGCCGATGAAGGCGCAGACACGCCGGTGGACATGCCGCTGGACGTGCTGCTCGGCAAGCCGCCGAAGATGCATCGGGACGTGCGCCGCGTGCCCCGCGAGGCCACGCCGCTGGACCTCACCGGCGTGTCGCTGCAGGATGCCGTGATCCGGGTGCTCTCGAATCCGACCGTCGCCTCCAAGCGCTTCCTCGTCACCATCGGCGACCGCACCGTCGGCGGCCTGACGCACCGCGACCAGATGGTCGGTCCCTGGCAGGTGCCGGTGGCGGACTGTGCCGTCACGCTGGCCGACTACAAGGGCTTCGCCGGCGAGGCGATGAGCATGGGCGAACGCACGCCGCTCGCATCGGTGGATGCGCCCGCATCCGGCCGCATGGCCGTGGCCGAAGCCATCACCAACCTGTTGGCCGCGCCGATCGAGCTGCCGCGCGTGAAGCTGTCAGCGAACTGGATGGCGGCGTGCGGCGAGCCGGGCGAAGACGCGGCGCTGTACGACACCGTGCGCGCGGTCGGCATGGATTTGTGCCCGCAACTGGGCGTCTCCATCCCGGTCGGCAAGGACAGCCTGTCGATGCGCACGCAGTGGAGCGACGGCGGCGCGACGAAGAAGGTCACCTCGCCGGTCAGCCTGATCGTCACCGCCTTCGCCAGCCTGGGCGACGTGCGCGACACGCTGACGCCGCAGCTGCAGGCCACCGACGACACGACGCTGGTGCTGGTCGACCTGGGGCGCGGAAACAACCGCATGGGCGGCAGCATCCTGGCGCAGGTGCTGGGGCAGCCTGGCGGTGAAGTGCCGGACCTCGACGATCCGCAGGACCTGGTCCGGCTGGTCGATGCCGTGAACGATCTGCGCCGGCAGGGCCGGCTGCTGGCGTACCACGACCGCAGCGACGGCGGCCTGATGGCGGCTGCGTGCGAGATGGCCTTCGCGGGCCAAGTGGGCGTGGCGCTGAACATCGACCTGCTGGTCACCGAGGGTGACGGCATCCACGACAGCCGCGCCGAGTATGGCGACGCCAAGAACTGGGCGTCCCAGGTCAGCGTCCGGCGCGAGGAACTCACGCTCAAGGCGTTGTTCAGCGAGGAACTGGGCGTGCTGCTGCAGGTCCGCACCGCCGAGCGCAACGACGTGATGCAGGTGCTGCGCGCCCATGGCCTCTCGAAGCACAGCCATTTCGTGGGCAAGACGCGCCCTGCGACCGACACCATCGAGGTCGGCAAGGGCGAGGTGCAGGTGTGGCGCGACACCAAGGCCGTGTTCAGCGCGAAGCTGCAGGACCTGCACCAGGTGTGGGACAGCGTGAGCTGGAAGATCGCGCAACAGCGCGACAACCCCGCGTGCGCGGACAGCGAGCATGCGGCCGCGGGGGACCCGGCGGATCCGGGGTTGCATGTGCATTTGCCCCTCGCCCCAGCCCCCTCTCCGGAGGGGGGAGGGAGCAAGATCGGCCTGTCCAGGCCCAGGGTGGCCATCCTCCGCGAACAAGGCGTGAACTCGCACGTCGAGATGGCCTACGCCTTCACCGAAGCGGGGTTCGAGGCGGTGGACGTGCACATG
>JAJNBO010000240.1 GCA_021156245.1 Ramlibacter sp.
CCGCGCAGCGGCGTCATGGACGACCGCTACAAGGTGGCGATCTCGCGCCTGGGCAACCGCGTGCGCGTGGCCGGCAGCGCGGAGATCGGCGGCGACCCGGCGACCAAGCGCCCGGCCGCCATCCAGACGCTCTACAAGGTGCTGCACGACTGGTTCCCCGGCGCCGCGCAGCTGGCGAACACCGGCGCGGCGGTGCAGGAGTGGAAAGGTGCGCGCCCGATGCTGCCGGACGGGCCGCCGGTGCTGGGCGCCACCGGCATCCCGGGTGTCTGGATCAACATCGGCCACGGCTCCAGCGGCTGGGCCCTGGCGTGCGGCAGCGCGCGCGTGGTCGCCGACCTGATGTCGGCCCGGGCGCCCGAGGTGGACATCGAAGGCTTGGGCGTGGAGCGCCTGGCGCCGTGACCCATTCCCGCCGCCGCGGGAATGACGAAGAATGGGGCCCATGCTGCGCATCACCCCTGGTCGCCCCTGGCCCCTCTTCGACGTGGCGGCCGTCCGCCGCATCGAGCAAGCTGCCGCCGCTGGCCTGCCCCCGCATGCCCTGATGCAGCGCGCCGGCCTGGCGGTCGCGCGCCTGGCCCTCGCCGTTGCGCCGCATGCGCGCACCGTGTGGATCGCCTGCGGCCCGGGCAACAACGGCGGGGACGGTTTCGAGGCGGCGATGCATCTCAGGCATTGGAGCAAGGACGCCATCGTGACTTTCGCGGGCGATCCGGCGCGCATGCCAGAGGACGCGCGCGCCTCGCTGCTGCGCGCGCGCGATGCCGGCGTCCGGTTCGCCACCGAGCCGCCGCCGCGATGGGACCTGGCCATCGATGCCCTGCTGGGCATCGGCAGCTCCCGCGCTGCGAGCGGGGTGCTGCTCGAACACATCATCCGGCTGAACGCGGGTGGCTCGCCCGTGCTGTCGGTGGACCTGCCGTCCGCGCTGGACGCGGACACCGGCCACGCGGGCGACTGCGTGCGCGCCACCCATACGCTCTGCCTGCTCGCATTGAAGCCGGGCCTGTTCACCGCGCAGGGGCGGGATGCGAGCGGCGAGGTGTGGCTCGACGCGCTCGGCGTACCGGCTGGCGACGAGACGCCGAGCGCCACGCTCTCGTCGCGGCCGGCCGGGACGCCGCGCCTGCACGCAACGCACAAGGGCAGCTATGGCGACGTGGCCGTGATCGGCGGCGCCCCCGGCATGGCGGGAGCCGCGCTGCTGGCGGCGGGCGCCGCGCTGCACCATGGCGCCGGCCGGGTCTTCGCCGGGCTCCTCGACCCCGCCGCACCCGCGCATGACGCCCTGCAGCCGGACCTGATGCTGCGCGCCTGGGACAGCCTGGAGCTCTCCGGCGCCAGCGTGGCCTGCGGCTGCGGCGGCGGTGACGCGGTGCGCGCCGCCTTGCCGAAGGCCATGCACGCGCGCGCGCTGGTGCTGGACGCCGACGCGCTGAACGCGATCGCCGCGGATCCGCAGCTGCAGGCGCAGTTGCAGGCGCGCGGCCGCCGCCAGTTGCCGACGGTGCTCACGCCGCATCCGCTGGAAGCCGCGCGCCTGCTGGGTGAGGAGACGGCGAGCGTGCAGGCCGACCGCCCGGCCTGCGCGCGCGAGCTCGCGCAGCGCTTCGGTGCGGCAGTGGTGCTCAAGGGATCAGGCACGGTGATCGCCGCGCCCGACGGCAGCGTGCGGATCAACCCGACCGGCAATGCGCGGTTGGCGATCGCCGGCACCGGCGACGTGCTCGCCGGCGTGGTCGCGGCCCGCCTCGCCGGCGGCGAAGACGCATTCACGGCGGCGACCGCCGCGGTCTACCTGCACGGGCTGGCCGCGGACCAGTGGCCCGTCGACCAGCCGCTGACGGCCGCAGCCCTCGTCAGCCGCGTCCCACGAACGGCATCTTGGTGGCCATGACCGTGTGGAACAGCACGTTGGCTTCCAGCGGCAGGCTGGCCATGTACAGGATGGAGTCGCCGACGATCTTCGCGTCCATCAGCGGCTCCACCGCGACCTCGCCGTTGGCCTGCGGCACGCCCTTGGCCATGCGCGCCGCCAGGTCGGTCATCGCGTTGCCGATGTCGATCTGCCCCACGGCGATGTTGTAGCGGCGGCCGTCCAGCGAAGCGGTCTTGGTCAGCCCCGTGACCGCATGCTTGGTCGCGGTGTAGGCGATCGAATGCGGGCGCGGCGCATGCGCGGAGATCGAGCCGTTGTTGATGATGCGGCCGCCCATGGGCTGCTGCGCCTTCATCACGCGGAAGGCGTTCTGGATGCCGTAGAACATGCCGTTCAGGTTGGTGTCGACCACCCGCTTCCAGTCCTCCACCGCCATGTCCTCCAGCGGCGCGGCGGGCAAACCGATGCCCGCGTTGTTGAACAGCAGGTCGACGCGGCCGAAGGCCTTGACCGTGGCCGCGAAGAGCGCCTCGACGGACGCCGGGTTCGCCATGTCGGTGGGCACCGCCAGCGCCTGGCCGGGCGCCTGGTCCGCCACCTGCTGCAGCACGTCGGCGCGGCGGCCGGCCACCGCCACGCGCCAGCCCGCGCCCAGGAGCGCCAGGGCGGCGGCCTTGCCGATGCCACTGCCGCCGCCGGTGACGATCGCGACCTGGCCGGTCGCCGCCTGATTCGTTGCCATGATGTTCTCCTCGTTTGTTGTGGTTCAGCGGCGCGGCTTGCGCGCCTTGGTCTTGGCGGCGACCTTCTTGGCCGCCGATTTCACGGTGTCCAGCGGCGAGCGCCTGGCCTTGGCCGCGGCCTTCTTGGCGGCGCGCTTGATGGACGTCTTCGCGGGCACGCCTTCCGGCGCGGCCACGCCCTTGTCCTTCATGGCGCGCGCCATGAATTCCTCCCCTTCACGGACCAGGCGGAAGTCGATCTTGCGGCCGTCCAGGTCGACCCGGCTCACCTGGACGCGCAGGCGCGTGCCGATCGCATAACGGATGCCGGTGCGCTCGCCCCGCAGTTCCTGCCGGGCCTCGTCGAACTTGAAGTATTCGCCTCCCAACTCGGTGATGTGCACCAGCCCCTCGACATACATGGCGTCGAGCGTGACGAAGATGCCGAAGCTGGTGGCCGCCGTGACCACGCCGGAGTACTCCTCGCCCAGGTGGTCGCGCATGTACTTGCACTTGAGCCACGCCTCGACGTCGCGGCTGGCCTCGTCGGCGCGGCGCTCGTTGGCGCTGCAATGCAGGCCGGCGGCCTCCCAGGCCTGCACCTCGCGGGACGACGCGACGGCCTTCTTCTTCGGCTTCTGCGTCGGCGCCGCGGCGCGCGCGGCGAGGCGGCGGGCGAGCTTCTCGTGGGCCTCGCCCGGTGTCGGCAGGGCCGGCAACTGGTAGCGTTCCTTCGACAGGATCGCCTTGATCACGCGGTGCACCAGCAGGTCCGGGTAGCGGCGGATCGGGCTGGTGAAGTGCGTGTAGGCCTCGTAGGCCAGGCCGAAGTGGCCGCTGTTGTGCGGGGAGTAGATGGCCTGCTGCATGGAGCGCAGCAGCATCGTGCTGATCTGCTGCGCATCCGGTCGGTCCTTGGTGGCCAGCGCGATCTTCTGGAACTCCATCGGCGTCGGGTCGTCGCTGATCGACATGCCGACGGCCATCGCCTTGAGGTACTGACGCAGGATTTCCTTCTTCTCGACGGTCGGCCCCTCGTGCACCCGGAACAGGCCCGGGTGTTCGGCCGCCTGGATGTAGTCGGCGGAGCAGACGTTGGCGGCGAGCATCGCCTCCTCGATCAGCTTGTGCGCGTCGTTGCGCACGCGCGGCACGATCTGCTCGATGCGGCCGTTCTCGTCGCAGATGATCTGCGTTTCCACCGTGTCGAAGTCCACCGCGCCGCGCGCGTTACGGGCCTTCAGCAGCGCACGGTAGACATCGTGCAGGTTCAGGAAGTGCGGGACAAGGTCCTTGCGGCGGGCGGCTTCCGGCCCCCGCGTGTTGGCCAGGATCGCGGCGACCTCCGTGTAGGTCATGCGGGCGTGGCTCCACATGACCGCGGGATAGAACTGGTACGCGTGGATCTCGCCGGCGGCCGTGATCAGCATGTCGCAAACCATGCAAAGCCGGTCGACTTCCGGGTTCAGCGAGCACAGGCCGTTCGATAGTTTCTCCGGCAGCATCGGGATGACCCGGCGCGGGAAATACACGCTCGTGGCGCGCTCGTAGGCGTCGACGTCGATCGCGCTGCCGGTCTCGACATAGTGGCTCACGTCGGCGATGGCCACCAGCAGGCGCCAGCCCTTGCCGCGGCCCACCTTGGCGGGTTCGCAGTACACGGCGTCGTCGAAGTCGCGCGCGTCCTCGCCGTCGATCGTGACGAGCGGGACGTCCGTGAGGTCCACGCGCCCCTTCTTGTCCTGCGGCCGCACCTTGTCCGGCAGCGAGCGCGCCTGCGCGACGCAGGCTTCGGAGAACTCGTGGGGCACGCTGTACTTGCGCACCGCGATCTCGATCTCCATGCCGGGGTCGTCGACTTCCCCGAGCACTTCGCGCACGCGGCCCACGGGCTGCCCGTACAGGCTGGGCGGCTCGGTCAGTTCGACCACCACCACCTGCCCTGCTTTCGCCAGGCCGGTGGCGCCCTTGGGAATGAGAACGTCCTGGCCATAGCGCTTGTCTTCCGGCGCCACCAGCCAGACGCCGCTTTCGTGCAGCAGCCGGCCGATGATGGGATGCGGCGGGCGCTCGATGATTTCGACCACGCGGCCTTCGGGCCGGCCCTTGCGGTCGTGGCGCACGATGCGCGCGCGGACGCGGTCGCGATGCAGCACCGCGCGCATCTCGTTGGGTGGCAGGTAGATGTCGGCTTCGCCGTCGTCGCGGCTCACGTAGCCGTGGCCGTCGCGGTGTCCCTGGATCACTCCTTCGATCTCGTCGAGGAGCCCGCTACCGTTGTTTCGTTCGATGTTTTTGATATACAATCTTGTTTTTCCTGAAATGCCCAGGTGGCGGAATTGGTAGACGCACTAGTTTCAGGTACTAGCGAGTAACATCG
>JAJNBO010000241.1 GCA_021156245.1 Ramlibacter sp.
AACTGATTTCTCCGGGACGGTTCGGCCCTCACATGGTGAGCCACATGAGCCAATTGCCGCCCATTCTAGGGGTTTCAAGCGGTGAAACGATCTATTTCTACTACGCGCTCCATAGGAGGAGAGCCCGTTCGTTGTGGGACAAATGCCCACTTTTCGCGGCGTCAGCCGCCCTTCGCGGGCTTCAGTCCGATGCCCACGAGGAAGGTTTCCGAGGATTTGTCCCGGGAGGCCTTGGGTTTGAGAGGCTTGACGACCCGGAATCGTTCCTTGAACAGCTTGACCAGCTGGCTGTACCCGCTGCCGTGGAAGACCTTGCACACCAGGGCGCCCTCGGGCTTCATGTGGGTCTCCGCAAACTCGACGGCCAGCTCCACCAGGTGCCCGATCCGGGCGGCGTCCGAGGCCGGGATGCCGGACAGGTTGGGCGCCATGTCCGAGACCACCGCGTCGGCCTTGCGGCCCGCCAGGGCCTCCTGCAGCTTCGCCGCGGCCTCCGGCTCCCGGAAGTCGCCCTGGAGGAAGGTCACGCCCTCGATCGGCTCCATGGGCAGGATGTCCAGCGCCAGGATGGTCCCGTCCAGCGCACCCACGGCGGCGCCGGCGGGTGACAGCTTGCGGCGCACGTACTGGCTCCAGGCGCCGGGCGCGGAGCCCAGGTCCACGACCAGGTCGCCGGGCTTGATCAGCCCGAGCTGCTCGTCGATCTCCTTGAGCTTGTAGGCGGCGCGGGCCCGATAACCCTCTTTCTGGGCGAGCTGGACGTACGGGTCCCGCACATGGTCGTTCAACCATGACTTGTTGACCTTCTTGCTCTTCGTCTTGACTTTCATGTGCCTCTAGCGCCTGCGACGGATAATACGTAAATGCCAGCGATCCAATTGACCATAGCCGAGCGCAAGGCGCATCGGGCGGAAGCCCATCACCTCGACCCCGTCGTGATGATCGGCAACGACGGACTCACGCCCGCCGTGAAGAAGGAAACCGACCACGCCCTCAATGCCCACGGCCTGATCAAGGTGCGGGTGCTGGGGGACGACCGCGAAGCGCGGGAGGCCATGTACCAGCAGCTTTGCGACGAGCTCGGCGCCGCGCCCATCCAGCACATCGGCAAGCTGCTGGTGCTCTGGCGTCCCAAGCCGAAGAAGGTGAAGGCGGAAGACGAGGACCGCAAGCCCGGCCCGCGCGAATTCAAGGTGGTCAAGAATGCCAGCCGCGGCGGGCAGCGCCCCGAGGTCAAGCGCGTCCGCGTCCTCGGCAACCAGCGCCTCACGTCCGGGGGCATGGTCAAGAAGTCCAAGCCCAAGCAGAAATCGGTCAAGAAGGCCCAGTGACGCGCGGGGTAGTGCACTTCCACAGCACCACCATCGCGCAAAGCCACTGCGCCGCGAACAGCGCCGTCCCGGCGCTGTGCCAGGCGGCCAGGTCCTGCCGCGCCACGATGCGGGGCGCCACCACGAACTGCTGCAACAGCGCCGCCAGCATCCCGACCAGCACGTAGACCACCGCGCCGCCGGCCCAGCCCATGGTGGCCTCGGCGTCCGGCTCGCGGGCGCCCATCAGCACCAGCACGCCGCAGCACAGGCTCATCCACACCTGCGCCTCGAACAGCCGCGCAGCCAGGTTGCCGGCGACCGCCGGCGACGACGCGTGCGAAAACAATTGGGGCACCGCCACGAAGCCGATCGCCGTCAGGCTGCCCCACCACAAGGCGGCGGCGAGGATCGGGAGGCGGGCCTTCCAGTTCATTTACAGGTAGTGGACCGCGACGATCTCGTAGCGCTTGGTGCCGCCCGGCGCCTCCACCACCGCGACGTCGCCCTCTTCCTTGCCGATCAGCGCCCGCGCGATCGGGCTCGACACGTTGATCAGGCCCTGCTTCAGGTCGGCCTCGTCCTCGCCGACGATCTGGTACTTGACGGCCTCGCCGGAGGTTTCTTCCTCCAGTTCCACGGTGGCGCCGAAGACGACGCGGCCGCCGGCGTCCAGCGACGACGGGTCGATGATCTGCGCCGCGGCCAGTTTGCCTTCCAGTTCGCGGATGCGGCCTTCGATGAAGCCCTGGCGGTCCTTGGCGGCGTCGTACTCGGCGTTCTCGGACAGGTCCCCCTGCGCCCGCGCCTCCGCGATCGCCTGGATCACGCCCGGACGGTCGACGGTTTTCAGGCGATGCAGTTCGGCCTTGAGCTTCTCGGCGCCGCGGGTGGTGATGGGAATGGTGGTGGCCATCGGGGTGTCTCCAGCAAAATGAAAACCGCCGGGCGTTGCCGCTCGGCGGTTCTTGTGTGCCTCAATTATAGGCGCTCAGGCGGCCAGCGCGCATCTCCTGCCTGTCGGCAGGTTCTACGCGCAACTCGCCCCTAGGCGAGTTGCGCGTGCATCTCCTGGACGCTGATCACGTCCAGGTTGTCCATCGCCCGCATGCCCTCGACAGCAGCTTCCGCACCGGCGATGGTGGTGAAGGTCGTCACTCGCGCCAGCAGCGACGAGGTGCGGATGGCGCGCGAGTCGGCGATGGCGTTGCGGCGCTCCTCCACCGTGTTCACCACCATGATGATCTCGTTGTTCTTGATCATGTCGACCACGTGCGGCCGGCCTTCGGTCACCTTGTTGACCGTCTCGCAGGGAATGCCGGCGGCGGTGATCGCGGCCGAGGTGCCCTTGGTGGCGATCAGCGGAAAGCCCATGGCGTGCAGCTGGCGCGCCACCTCGACGGTGCGCGGCTTGTCGCTGTTCTTCACGGTCAGGAACACCTTGCCCGTCGCCCTGCCCTCGGCATCCTTCGGCAGCGGCAGCTTGGTGCCGGCGCCGAGCTGGCTCTTGACGAAGGCCTCACCGAAGGTCTTGCCCACGCCCATCACCTCGCCGGTGGACTTCATCTCGGGGCCGAGGATGGTGTCCACGCCCGGGAACTTCACGAACGGGAACACGGCTTCCTTGACGCTGAAGTAAGGCGGCGTCACCTCGTTCACGATGCCCTGCTCGTCCAGCGTCCTGCCGACCATGCAGCGCGCGGCCACCTTGGCCAGCTGGATGCCGGTGGCCTTGGACACGTACGGCACGGTGCGCGAGGCGCGCGGGTTCACTTCCAGCACGAAGATGACGTCCTGGCCGTCCTTCTCCTGGATCGCGAACTGGACGTTCATCAGGCCGACGACCTTCAGCGCCTTGGCCATCGCGGCGGTCTGGCGCTTCATCTCGTCGACCGTCTCCTTCTTCAGCGAGTACGGCGGCAGCGAGCAGGCCGAGTCGCCCGAGTGCACGCCGGCCTGCTCGATGTGTTCCATCACGCCCCCGATGAAGACGCGCTGGCCGTCGCCGATGCAGTCGACGTCGCATTCGACGGCGTCGTTCAGGAAGCGGTCCAGCAGCACCGGCGAATCGTTCGACACCTTGACCGCCTCGCGCATGTAGCGCTCGAGGTCGCGCTGCTCGTGCACGATCTCCATCGCGCGGCCGCCCAGCACGTACGAGGGGCGCACCACCAGCGGGTAGCCCAGCGCCTGGGCCTTCTCCAGCGCTTCGGCTTCCGTGCGCGCGGTCGCGTTGGGCGGCTGGCGCAGGCCGAGCTCGTTCAGCAGCTTCTGGAAGCGCTCGCGGTCTTCGGCCGCGTCGATCATGTCGGGCGAGGTGCCGATGATCGGCACGCCCTCGGCCTCCAGGCCCAGTGCCAGCTTCAGCGGCGTCTGGCCGCCGTACTGCACGATCACGCCGGTGGGCTTTTCCTTGTCGACGATCTCCAGCACGTCTTCGAGCGTCAGGGGCTCGAAGTACAGGCGGTCGGAGGTGTCGTAGTCGGTGGAGACCGTCTCGGGGTTGCAGTTGACCATGATGGTCTCGTAGCCGTCCTCGCGCAGGGCGAGCGCGGCGTGCACGCAGCAGTAGTCGAATTCGATGCCCTGGCCGATGCGGTTGGGCCCGCCGCCGAGCACCATGATCTTCTTGCGGTTGGTCGGCTCGGCCTCGCACTCGTCCTCGTACGTCGAGTACATATACGCCGTGTCCGTGGCGAATTCGGCCGCGCAAGTGTCGACGCGCTTGTAGACCGGGCGCACGTTCAGCTTCTTGCGCGCGTCGCGCACGGCCTTGTCGGTGGTCTTCAGCAGCTTGGCGAGGCGGCGGTCGGAGAAGCCCTTGCGCTTGAGCGCGCGCATGGTGGCGGCGTCGATCGCGGCGAGCGCCTGCGCGCCCTTGCTTTCCACCAACTTGTCCAGGTCGAGCTCGATCTTCACGATCTCCTCGATCTGCACCAGGAACCACTTGTCGATCTTGGTCAGGTCGTAGACCTCGTCGACGGAGAGGCCCATGCCGAAGGCGTCGCCCACGTACCAGATGCGCTCGGGACCGGGCTCGCCCAGTTCCTTTTCCAGCACTTCGCGGTCGGTGGTCTTCTGGTTCAGGCCGTCCACGCCGACTTCCAGTCCGCGCAGCGCCTTCTGGAAGCTTTCCTGGAAGGTGCGGCCCATGGCCATCACTTCACCCACCGACTTCATCTGCGTGGTCAGGCGGTCGTTGGCGTCCTTGAACTTCTCGAAAGCGAAGCGCGGGATCTTGGTGACGACGTAGTCGATCGAGGGCTCGAAGGACGCCGGGGTCGCGCCGCCGGTGATGTCGTTGCGCAGCTCGTCCAGCGTGTAGCCCACGGCCAGCTTGGCCGCCACCTTGGCGATCGGGAAGCCGGTGGCCTTGGAGGCCAGCGCCGAGGAGCGCGACACGCGCGGGTTCATCTCGATGACGATCATGCGACCGTCCTTCGGGTTGATGGAGAACTGCACGTTGGAGCCGCCGGTGTCGACGCCGATCTCGCGCAGCACCGCCAGCGAGGCGTCGCGCATGATCTGGTATTCCTTGTCGGTCAGCGTCTGCGCCGGCGCGACGGTGATCGAGTCGCCGGTGTGCACGCCCATCGGGTCGAGGTTCTCGATCGAGCAGACGATGATGCAGTTGTCCTTGCGGTCGCGCACCACCTCCATCTCG
>JAJNBO010000242.1 GCA_021156245.1 Ramlibacter sp.
GATCGAGCGACTGGATCAAGCTGAAGTGCAAGCGGCGGCAGGAGTTCGTCATCGGAGGCTGGACGGACCCGAAGGGCTCGCGCACCGGCATCGGCTCCCTGCTTCTCGGCGTGCACGACGACGACGGCAAGCTGCGCTACGCCGGCAACGTGGGAACCGGCTTCAACGAGCGCACGCTGGCCGAAGTACGCAGGCAGCTGGACGCGTTGCAGGCGGAGCGCAGCCCGTTCGAGGCCGGCACCGGCGTGCCGCGCGGCGCCCACTGGGTCCAGCCGGACCTGGTCTGCGAGGTGTCGTTCGGCGAGTGGACGCGCGACGGCAAGGTCCGCCACTCCGTCTTTCATGGCCTGCGCACCGACAAGCCGGCCGACGCGATCTCGCAGGAGCCGGTGGTGCACGAGCCGCCCGCCGATGCGGTCGCCGCCAAGGGCAAGGCGCCGAAGCGCTCGGCCAGGAAGGCAACCGCTGCGCCTGCGCCTGCGCCTGCCGCCGCGCGGCCGGCCGCGGGCGCGACGCTGCCACCCACGCTTCGCATCAGCAACCCGGACCGCATCGTCGATCCGAAGAGCGGCACCACGAAGATCGAGCTGGTGCGCTACTACGCCCTGGTGGGGCCGCTGATGATGGAACACCTCAAGGGCCGGCCCATCGCGATGGTGCGCGCGCCCGATGGCATCGAGGGCCAGCTGTTCTTCCAGAAGCACCTGGACCGCTACAAGATGGAAGGCGTCGCGCAACTGGATCCGGCGATCTTTCCCGGCCACCCGGCGATGCTGGAGATCGCCAACGAGCGCGGGCTGCTCTCGGCCGCGCAGATGAACGTGATCGAGTTCCACACCTGGAACGGCGTGAAGTCCGCGATCGACAAGCCCGATCGCATGACCTTCGACATCGACCCCGGGGAAGGCGTCACCTGGCCGCAGATCCAGGAAGCGGCGACGCTGGTGCGCACGATGCTGCAGGAGCTGGGACTGCCCTGCTTCCTGAAAACCAGCGGCGGCAAGGGCCTGCACCTGGTCGTGCCGCTGAAGAAGCAGTGGGACTGGGACACGGTGAAGTCCTTCTCGCAGGCCATCGTGCAACACCTGTCGCGCACGCTGCCGGACCGGTTCGTGGCGAAGAGCGGCGCCAGCAATCGCGTGGGTCGGATCTTCATCGACTACCTGCGCAACGGCTACGGCGCTACGACCGCTTGCGCGTGGTCCGTCCGGGCGCGGCCGGGACTCGGCATTTCGGTGCCGGTGCGCTGGGACGAGTTGCCGGCGCTGAAGAGCGGCGCGCACTGGACCCTCGGCATGGTGCACAGCCGGCTGGACCAGGGCAATGCGCCTTGGGCCGACTATGAAGCGAGCCGCACTTCGCTGGGCGCGGCGATGAAGAAGCTGGGATTCGAGCCGGGTTAGGCGGCCGGTGCCCAGGGCAGCCGCAGGCGCACGGCCTGGGTGCCATTCGTTTCCACGGCTATGCCCTCGGCCACGGCGAGGGCGTGCAGGTCCACCCATTCCAGCTTGCGGTAGTTCGGCTCCGCGCCGAAGGCGTGCTCACCCTGGGTTGGCCGCACTTCGATGGTCAGCTGGGCGCCGCTGCCGCCGGCGTCCCCGGTGATCACCAGGTCGGCGGGCGCCGGCAGGTGGTCGGTGCAGTGGATCAGCGTCGCGGACAGCAGCGTGCGCGCTCCCGAGCGCCGCAGGACACCGGGCAGCCCCTTCACTTCGTTGCGCATCGCATAGCCCCGGAAACTCAGGCTGGTGGCCAGCAACCCGGCGCACTCGCGCACCACGTCGTCCACGGTCGTCGTCGTGGCGTCGTCGGGCGCCAGCCAGCCGACGACGTCCAGGCAGGACGCGAGCGCGGCCTTCGCGAAGCCGTTGATCTTGCCCGCGCTCTCCTGCACGTGCGCGAGGTCGGGCGTGGGCGCGCGCAGCCGCCGTTCCATGACCTCGTAGATCATGCCGATCGGCTGCAGGTTGACCACCAAGTGGTGGCGCATGGAGGGTGCCAGGCGGCGGATCAGCGCGTAGCGCGCCGCTTCTGCCTGGGGTGAGGGAACGGTAGAGCTGCGGTGAGCGTCGGGAGGAGAAACCATCGCGCGAGGGTAGGCAAGCCCGCCGGCGCTGTCAAACGCTCAGAAGGCCCAGTACGGTCCCGTGCCATGCGGCGTGCGCGCGTTGCTGAACGCGACGAACACGGTGCGGCCGAAAAAGAACGGCAGCCCCCAGACGAAGAAGGATCCGCCCCCCAGGTCGCCCCCCAGGTGCGCCGCCACCGCCACGTCCGGCAGCGCGGAGGCGCTCTCGACGGCGAAGTCCACGGTGCGCGTCGCCTTGCCGTCACTGCCCGAAATCGACGCGGACAGCGACAGCGCGCGCGGCGGGCAATAGAAGCCGCCGGTGCAATCCGCGATGGACCGATCGCGGAAGAAGATGCCGTTCGACCCCGAATCCAGGAAGCCGCGCATCGTGCGCCCGCGGTACGTGGTCGTGAGGTTGCCGCCCTCGCCGGCCGTGAAGACCCGCTCGCCCTCCACGCGATTGTTCGATGCCGTGCCGATGCCCAGCAACAGCGTACCTTCGAGGCGCTGCACACCTCCCGCCGCGACGGCAGGCAGGCGGATGGCCACCCCGTTGTTGTGGGTGGCGAAACGCGACACGGGGTTGGCCACCTGCGATGCGAGCGGCGCGGCGGTGGGGTCGCACCCCGCCGTCGTGCACGAGAAGTACATCCCCGGCGCGGTGCCCGTCACGCAATCGGCTCCGCAATCCTGTTCCAGGAAACCTACGCCCAGGATACCGTTCACGCCCAGCGCCTCGCCGAGGTCCGGCCCGGTGCCGCTGCAGTCCTCGGGCACGCGGCCAAAGGCAGCCGCGGGGTCGCCGATCACCTGGACCGGCACGTCCTCCGCAACTTCCGAGGCCATGCGCACCTGCGCCGTGCGCACCGAGCCCCAGGTGTAGCCGCTCACGAAGCCCGCGCATTCCGCCAGCGCGTTGCCGTCGGCCGCGCGCACGGCGGGCAGCTCGCGCAGCTGCGGGCCGAGCGCGCTCGCCGCGATGCGCAGGCCTGACGATCCGGTGTCCAGCAGCACGTGGTCGATGGTCGTGCACTGTCCGCCCCCGGGCGCGCACAGCGTGACCTCGACGAAGGGCGAATTCACGGCGCTGCCGTCGGTGCCGCCGTCCACGGTGATCTTCACTTCGTTTCGCGCCAGCCTCGGCGCGGCCCCACTGTCGGGCCTACCGCCAGTATCGACGGCCGCTCCGGTGCCGGACGCATGCGCCGCCTCCGCGGCGTCTTCGCTGCCGCCGCCGCATGCGCCAAGGGCCAGCAGCAGGCCGACGGCGCAGCAGCGCGTTGCGCCCGCCCGCCAACGTGCGGCGCGTTCCGGAAACTTCGACATGGATTACTTCATTTCGTGGGGATCGAACCCGGCGGGAAGCCTGGACTGCAGCCAGGCACGCCCTTCGAAGGCGCCCATGTGGCCAGAGGACTCGACGACGAGGTCTCCCGTGTCGACGTCCAGGCGGGACAGGTTCGCGCGACGCTCCTTGACGGCCGCCGCGTTGTGGAAGGACTCGAAGTGCCGCCCGAGCAGCTTCTTCAGGTTCGGCTTGTGCCGGCCGGACCAGGACACGGCAAACACGGCGCCGCTGGCGTCCGCATATTCGCGGACGCGCGTTCCCGAGGGCAGCGTGCGCGCCACCTCCGTGTAGGTTACGTTGGCGGAGGTGGCCGCGGTGCTGCGCCGCGCGGTGGCGTCGTTTTCGGCGGGCTGGCCCTCCAGCACGGCGTGCGCGGAGCCGGCCGCCAGGAGGGCCAGCAGGGCGAGCGTGTTCAGGAAGAGGTTTCCGCGGTGCATCGGCGGCAGTATCGTCGCCAAATCCGACGATATGCCCTGCAAGGATGAGCTAACGATGCTCATCTTCGCTCATCACGGCAATTTTTCCGCGCTGGATGGGTTGTGCGGTCCCGCCGGGCGAACCGCACCCCCTCGATCACTCCACCGTCACGCTCTTGGCCAGGTTCCGCGGCTTGTCGACATCGGTGCCGCGCGCGATGGCAGTGTGGTACGCGAGCAGCTGCAGAGGCACCACGTGCAGCATCGGGCTGAGCGCGCCATAGTGCTCCGGCATGCGGATCACGTGGACGCCTTCGCTGCTCTCGATGCGGCTGTCCGCATCGGCCAGCACGTACAGCACGCCGCCGCGCGCGCGGACTTCCTGCATGTTGCTCTTGAGCTTTTCCAGCAGCGCGTCGTTCGGCGCCACCGTGACCACCGGCATCTCGCTGGTCACCAGCGCCAGCGGGCCGTGCTTCAGCTCTCCGGCAGGGTACGCCTCGGCGTGGATGTAGCTGATCTCCTTGAGCTTGAGCGCGCCTTCCAGCGCGATCGGGTAGTGCAGCCCGCGCCCGAGGAACAGCGCGTGCTCCTTGTCCGCGAAGTCCTCGGCCCAGCTGATGATCTGCGGCTCCAGTGCCAGCACCGCGGAGATCGCCGACGGCAGGTGCCGCATCGCCTTCAGGTGCGCCGCTTCCTCTTCCTCGGACAGGTGGCCGCGCAACTGCGCCAGCGTCAGCGTCAGCAGGAACAGGCCGGCCAGCTGGGTGGTGAAAGCCTTGGTGGAAGCAACGCCGATCTCCACGCCGGCGCGCGTGATGTAGGCCAGCTTGCATTCGCGCACCATCGCCGAAGTGGACACGTTGCAGATGGTCAGCGTGTGCTCCATGCCCAGGCCGCGCGCGTGCTTCAGCGCCGCGATGGTGTCGGCAGTTTCGCCGGACTGGCTGATGGTGACGATCAGCGTGCGAGGGTTCGGCACGCTTTCGCGGTAGCGATACTCGCTGGCGATCTCCACCTGCGTCGGGATCTTCGCGATCGACTCCAGCCAGTACTTGGCCGCGCAGCCGCTGTAGTAGCTGGTGCCGCAAGCCAGGATCAGCACGTTGTCGACCTGCTTGAAGACCGACAGCGCCTTG
>JAJNBO010000243.1 GCA_021156245.1 Ramlibacter sp.
GCTGGGCGTTCGCGCTGGACGGTGACGACACCGCGCTGATGGTCGTCGATGGCCTCGGGCATGGCCCGGATGCGGCGGACGCGTCGGAGGCCGCGCTGCGAGCCTTCGCCGAGGCCCCGCTCGCCGGACCACGCGCCTTGCTCGAGCGCACGCATGCCAGCTTGCGCAGCACGCGGGGCGCCGCGGTGATGGTGCTTCACGCCGACGCAGCGGCGGGCACCGTGCGCAGCGCCGGCGCCGGCAACGTCGTCGCCCGGCTGGTGTCCGGCACCTCGGACCGCTCCGTACTCACCCAGCACGGGACCGCCGGCGTGACCATCCGCACGCCGGAAGAGGTGAGCAACACCTGGCCGCCGCATGCCTTGCTGGTCGTCTGCAGCGACGGCATCGAGACGCGCTGGCGGCCCGAGATCCTGGCGCCCGTGCTGGGGCGCGATCCCGTGCTGGCGGCCGGCCTGCTGGTGCGCGATCATTGCCGGGGCCGGGACGACGCCACGGTGGCAGTCGTGCGACGCAGCGATTGACCATGCCAGGCAATACCCCAGCAACCCTCGAAGAGGCCGCCGCCGCGCTGGAGCGGGCGCGGGTCGAGGCGGACATGCTGCGGTCCGAGCTCGAGGAAACGAACCGGGGCGTGCTCGCGCTGTATGCGGAGCTCGACGCGCAGGCGGACCAGTTGCGCGAGGCCACGGAACTCAAGAGCCGCTTCCTCGCGTACATGAGCCACGAGTTCCGCACGCCGATCAATTCGATGCGCAGCATCACGCGCCTGCTGCTGGACCGGGTCGACGGGCCGCTGACCGAAGAGCAGGAAAAGCAGGTCCGGTTCATCCAGCAGAACGCGGCCGAGTTCGCGGAGATGGTCGATGACCTGCTGGACCTGGCGAAGGTCGAGGCCGGCCGGGTCGAGATCTCGCCGGCCTGGTTCGAGATGGTCGACCTGTTCTCGGCCCTGCGCGGCATGTTCAAGCCCGTGCTCACGAACCCGGCCGTCAACCTGGTGTTCGAGGAGCCGCACGACATCCCCAAGCTGTACACGGACGACCGCAAGCTGTCGCAGATCCTGCGCAACTTCGTCTCCAACGCGCTGAAGTTCACGCCGAAGGGCGAAGTCCGCGTATCGGCGCGCCTGGAGGGGGACGACCGCGTCACGTTCGCGGTGGCCGACAGCGGCATCGGCATCGCCCCCGAGTTCCACCACACGATCTTCCAGGACTTCTCGCAAGTGCACTCGCAATTGCAGAAGCGCCTGCGCGGCACCGGCCTGGGCCTGTCCCTGAGCAAGCGCCTCGCCGAGATCCTCGGCGGCAGCGTGTGGCTCGAGAGCGAGCCGGGCAAGGGGTCGACGTTTTCCGTCACCATCCCCATCCAGCTGGAGGGCGCGAGGCCGGAATGATCGAGTCCGCTGTCATCAACACCACCATCGACCGTTCGGTGCACACGGTGCTGGTGGTGGACGACAACCCCTCCACGCGCTATTCGACGGCGCGCGTGATCCGGGCCGCGGGCTTCCGCACCGCCGAAGCCGGCACCGGAGGAGAGGCGCTGGACATGTCGGCGCAAGGCGTCTCCGCCGTGGTGCTCGACGTGCACCTTCCCGACATCGACGGGTTCGAGGTCTGCCGGCAGATCCGCGCGCGTCCCTCGACCGCGCAGCTGCCCGTGGTGCATCTCTCCGCGGCCTATATCCGGGACGAAGACCGCGTGACGGGCCTCAACGCCGGCGCCGACGGCTACATGGTGCACCCCGCGGAGCCCGCCGTCCTGGTGGCGACGCTGCAGGCCCTGATCCGCGCGCGCATGGCGGAAGACGAGTTGCGGCGCAGCGAACAGCGCTTCCGCGCGATCTACGATCAGGCGCAGAGCGGCATCGTGCTGCTCGACGAGCAGGGCCGGTTCGCCGACGTCAACCCTGCCATGCTGCGGCTGCTGGGGCGCAAGCGCGAAGACCTGCTGGGCCGCCCCGTCAGCGCCTACGCCCCGCCGGAGTGGCAGCGGCTCGTCGAGTCGCAACTGAATTCGCCGGCCGTGGAGCGGGCGCCCTGGCACGGCGAGTTTCCGCTCGTCGCCGGCAGCGGGCGGCCCGTGCACTTCGAGTGGAGCATCTCGTCCCACGTGGAGCCCGGCGTGCGCATCGCCATCGCGATCGACGCGTCGGAACGCCACGAGCTGGAACAGCGGCGGCACGACGTGCTCGAGCGGGAACAGGCCGCGCGCCAGGATGCCGAGCGGCACAGCCGCACCAAGGACGACTTCATCGCGGTGCTGTCCCACGAACTGCGCACGCCGCTGAACGCGATCGTCGGCTGGGTCCACATCCTCAAGCGCCGCGGCACCACGCCCGAGGCCGCGAAGGGCCTCGCGGCGATCGAGCGCAACGTCAAGACGCAGGCGCGCATCATCTCGGACATCCTCGACGTCTCGCGCATCAATTCCGGCAAGCTGCGCCTGGAACGCGAGTGGGCCGACCCCGCCGAGCTCATCACCGGCGCCATCGACGCGCTGGCCGGCAGCATCGGGGAGCGCGGCTTGCGCATCGACGCCGACCTGGACGGCGCGCACCAGCCGGCCTGGCTGGATCCGGCCCGGTTCCAGCAGATCTTCTGGAACCTGATGACGAACGCCATCAAGTTCTCGCCACAGGGAGGCCACATCGCCGTGAGCCTGGGGCGCCAGGGCGGC
Organism: Ramlibacter sp.; assembly: GCA_021156245.1. Classification (GTDB taxonomy): domain Bacteria; phylum Pseudomonadota; class Gammaproteobacteria; order Burkholderiales; family Burkholderiaceae_C; genus Ramlibacter. Next base: position 2,683 of record JAJNBO010000243.1, read on the forward strand.
AGCCTGCTCCTGGAGGTCCGGGATTTCGGCGAAGGCATCGACGCCGAGTTCCTCCCCCACCTGTTCGACCGCTTCACGCAGAGCGACTCGCCGGGCAATCGGCGCCACGGCGGCCTCGGTCTCGGCATGTCGATCGTCAAGCACCTGGTGGACCTGCATGGCGGCGAGGTGCGCGCGCACAGCGAGGGCCTCGGGCAGGGCGCCCTCATGCGCGTCGTGTTGCCGGTCGAGCCGATGGGCGAAGCGCCCGTGCAGGACGCGCCGGACACCGAAATCGGGCCGGAGGTGGAGGCCGGCGCGACGGTCACGCTGCAGGGCCTCGATGTGGTCGTGGTGGAGGACGACCAGGAGGCGCGCGAGATGATGCTGGTGGTGCTCGCGGACCGCGGCGCCAACGTGCGCGTCGCCGGTGAATACGAATCGGCGTTGCGCCTGCTGGAGCAGTCCTGGCCGGACGTGCTGGTCAGCGACATCGGCTTGCCGGGCCGCGACGGCTACGAACTCGTGCGGCAGGTACGGCAGTTGCAGCAGGCCCGCAGCGCCCCGCACCTGCCCGCAATCGCGCTCACCGCATTCGCGCGGCCGGAAGACCAGCGCAAGACGCTCGCGGCCGGCTTCGACCTGCACCTGAGCAAGCCGCTGAAGCCGCACATGCTGCTCGCCGCGATCGGACAGTGCCGCCGTCCAGCTGGCGGGACGTGAGCGCCTACCGACGGCCGCCCGGCGCGCGCCGTCAGCTTCGCGGGGCTGGTTGCCTAAGCATTGAGCAGCGCAGCGACTCCCGCATCCAGCCTTGATTCCACTGGCAGCAAGGGCGCAAAAGGGCGGAGCTTGTCCACAGCAGCGGTGGATATCTTCCCCGCGCCGTGCCGCGAAAAAGCTTGACACCGCCGCGCGCAGGCGCTTGGTGCCGCGCTTTCACGCCGACTTCAGCGGCCCGGCTTGTCCTGCCGCAGGTATTCGCGCACCTTTTCCGCGCGGTCGCCGACTGCCTGCACCGCTTCCTTGATGCGTTCGGGCGTCGTGTTCATCGACTGCGCCCAGTCCCGCAGCTCGTAGTCCTGGTGGATGTTGATCCGTTCGCGGTCCTGGCCGCCGGTTTGCGACTTGTTGTCGGACATGTGGATTTCTCCCTTGGATGAGACGTGTCCATCCTCGACGGCGCCGCGTGCCGGTCGCGTAGGAACACGGGCCGTTACCGCGTCGGAACCGTCGCGCCAAGACGGCACCCATAATCACGGGCGTTCCACTTCCACGAATGAACCCGACCATGCGCTTCACCTTCATCGCCTGCTCCCTGCTTGCCCTCGCAAGCGCCACCGTGACGGCACAGACCGCCAAGACCACCACCGCCAGCGGCATCGTGGTCGAAACGCTGCAGGCGGGCGGCGGCGCCTCGCCCAAGGCCACGGACACGGTGAAGGTGCATTACCGCGGCACGTTCCCGGACGGCCGCGAATTCGACAGCTCCTACAAGCGCGGGCAGCCCACCAGCTTTCCGCTCAATCGCGTCATTCCGTGCTGGACGGAGGCCGTGCAGCTGATGAAGCCGGGCGGCAAGGTCCGCATCACCTGCCCGCCGCAACTGGCCTACGGCGCCAGCGGCGCGGGCGGCGTGATCCCGCCGAACGCCACGCTGGTGTTCGAGATCGAGCTGGTCTCCGTCGGCGGGTGAACCCGGTGGACCGCGGGCGCGTTCGCGGACAGAATCGCGCCCCATGGCCACCTCGTACAACTTCTACTATGCCCCGGGCACCTGTGCCCTGGCCGTCCACCTGGCGCTGGAGTATTCCGGCACGCCGTACCAGGCCACGCGCCTGGACTTCAAGCAGCAGCAGCAGCGCTCCCCCGAGTTCCTGCGCATCAACCCGAAAGGGCGCGTGCCGGCGCTGGTGACGGATCGCGGCGTGCTGACCGAAACGCCCGCGATCCTGCAGTACGTCGCGCAGTCGTTTCCGCAGGCCGGGCTCGCGCCGCTGGAGGATGTGTTCCTGCTTGCCAAAGTGAACGAGTTCAACGCGTATCTTTCGTCCACCGTCCACGTGAACCACGCACACAAGGGCCGGGGCTACCGGTGGGTGGAGGCGGACGACACCGCATCGATCCAGGCCATGCAGAAGAAGGCGCCGCAGAACATGGCGGAGTCCTTCACGATGATCGAGGAGCAGATGCTCAAGGGGCCGTGGGTGCTGGGCGAGCTGTTCACCACCAGCGACCTGTACGTCTACACCATCGCGCGCTGGCTCGAAGGGCACAGCGTGGACGTGAACCGCTTCCCGAAGGTGGCCGACGCTTCCGGCGCCAAGGTCGCGATCTGGGGCTCGAACCCGGACAAGACGCGCAACGCGCAGGCTTCGCTCGCCCAGGAATGCGGTGATGCGGGCCGCGTGCATGCCTTCGTCTGCGACGTGGGCGACGAGTCGCAGGTGGAGCGGACGTTCGAAGCATCGGTCGCCGCGCTCGGCCGCATCGACAGCTGCTTCGCGAACGCAGGCGTTTCCAGCAAGGGGACGCCGTTGACGGAGATGACGCTGGAGGAGTTCCGGCGCGTGCAGCGGATCAACGTCGAAGGCGTGTTCCTCACATTCCGCGCCGCGGCCCGCCACATGGCGCAGCATGGCCAGGGCGGATCGCTCGTGGCCACGGCCAGCACGGCGGCGGTCGAAGGCGCTGCGCGCAACAGCCACTACGGCGCATCCAAGGGCGCCGTCACGTCCATGGTGCGTGCACTTGCGGTCGAGCTCGCCCGTCACCGCATCCGCGTCAATTCCATCCTGCCCGGCTGGATCGTCACCGAGATGACCGAACGGTCCGTGCAGAACCCCAAGTTCGCCGATGCGGTGATGCCGCGCATTCCCACGCGCCGCTGGGGCGAGGCGGACGACTTCGGCGGCATCGCCGTCTACCTCGCCAGCGACGCGTCGAGCTACGCCACCGGCGAACAGTTCCTCATCGACGGCGGCTACACGAAGTTCTGACGAAAGCGCAGGGCGACGCCCTGTGTCACAATCTCCGCAGCTCCGGGGTGTACGCGACGCGTGCTGAGATCCAGACCCGTGAACTTGAACCGGTTCAGACCGGCGGAAGGAGAGCTGACAGCCTGACCCCACCCGGGGTCCGGGGCCGCGCCTTCGGAGCACCTGCCTGCCTGAACCGAAGGAGCGCCTCGATGCCATCCCCCGCCGTCTTCCAGTACCCCCGCGTCCTGTCCATCGCGGGCTCCGACTCGGGCGGCGGCGCGGGCATCCAGGCCGACCTGAAGACCATCGCCGCGCTCGGCTGCTTCGGCATGACGGCGATTACCGCGCTGACCTCGCAGAACACCCTCGGCGTGCGCTCCATCCACGCCGTGCCCCTGCCCATCCTGCGCGACCAGATCGATGCGGTGGTGGAGGACATCGGCGTGGACGCCGTCAAGATCGGCATGCTGCATTCCGCCGAGACCGTGCGCGAAGTCGCCGCCGGCCTGAAGCGCCACCGCCTGCAGACCGTGGTGCTCGACCCCGTGATGATCGCCACCAGCGGCGCCGTGCTGATCGACAACGAGGCCGTCGGCGTGCTGGTGCGGGAGTTGTTCCCGCTGGCCACCGTCATCACGCCCAATCTCGACGAGGCCGCGTTGCTGGTCCAGAACCCGCTGCACTCGGAAGCCGACATGGAACAAGCCGCGCACAGGCTGCTCGCGATGGGCGCGCCCGCGGTGCTGCTGAAAGGCGGGCACCTGGCGGGCGACACCGTGAGCGACCTGCTGCTGGCACGCGGTGACGCGCCGGTCTGGCTGCGCGCGCCGCGCATCGCCAGCAACAACACGCACGGAACCGGCTGTACGCTGTCCAGCGCCATCGCCAGCCACCTGGCGCTGGGGGCGGACCTCGCGCAGGCCGTGCGGCAGTCGCGGGACTTCGTGCGCAACGCGCTGCAGGCGGGCGCGCCGGTGCGCACCGGCGCCGGTGGCGGGCCGCTGAACCACGGCTTCGCACCGCATGCGATGCAACTGCGGCCGCTGCCATGAACCACGCCCTGGTCGAAAGCTTGCTGGCCTTCCTGGCGCAGGACGGGTGCACCGACGCCGGGTTCGACCGGATGGCGTTGCACCTGTTCGCGGAGCAGCACGCCGCCAATGCAGCCTTCCGCCGATTTTGCGCAGGGCGCGGAGTCACTCCGCGCACGGTGAAGAGCTGGCGCGACATTCCTGCCGTTCCCATCACAGCCTTCAAGGAGGTGACGCTCAGCTGCGTGCCTGCGGACAGCGCCGAGCGCGTGTTCATGACCAGCGGCACGACGCGGGGCGACGTGAAAGGTCGCCACTACCACCCGACGATGGCGGTATGGGACGCGTCGATGACCAGCCATTTCGAGCAGCGTTTCATGCGCGGCGAGGAGCGCATCCGCATGGCGATCCTGTTCCCCGACGAGCAGGAGATGCCGAATTCGTCGCTGGCGCACTACCTCGCCACGGCGATGAAAAAGTTCGGGACGAGCGACAGCCTGTATGCGCTGAACCTGCAAGGCATGGACATCGAGCCCCTGCGGCGCATGCTGCGCGAGGCCGAGCGCACGCAGCACCCTTGCGCGCTGCTCGGGGCGAGCTTCAGCTTCGTGCACCTCCTGGATGAACTCGCGGGCACCGGCGAAACCTTTCGCCTGCCGCCGGGCAGCCGCATCCTGGACACCGGTGGCTACAAGGGCCATTCCCGCGAGTTGCCGCTGGAGGACTTTTACGAAGCGCTGTCCGCCACGTTCGGCGTTCCGCGCGACCTGTGCATCAACATGTACGGCATGACGGAGCTGAGCACCCAGCTCTATGACGACGGCAATGCTGTCGTGCCTTCGGTCAAGTCGGGGCCGCATTGGCTGCGCTCGCGGCTGGTGGATCCGCTCACCGGCCGCGAAGTGCCGCGCGGAGAGCGCGGCGTGCTGGTGCATTGCGATCTGGCCAACTTCAACTCGGTGACCACCATCCTCACCGAGGACGTCGGCATCGCGGTGGACGGCGGCTTCCAGTTGCTGGGCCGGGCGGATGGGGCGCAGGCCAAGGGCTGCTCGCTCGCGGTGCAGGAATTCCTGCAGGCGGCCCGCGCATGACGTCGCCCTGGATCGCGGGACACCTGCCCGGCCTTGCGGAAGGCGAGGTCGACTGGCAGGTGCTCGCCTTCGGAACCGGTGCGCAGAAGCTCGAAGTGCGCGTGCCTGTCCTGGAGCCGCGGCAACTGGGGGCGCTCGCGCGCAAGGTGCGCGCCGCGGCGCGCCGCGAGTTGCGCACCTTGTCGGTATCGCAAGTCATCCGGGTCGTCGACGCCGCGGTCGCGCGCCTGCTCGATCCCGCCGATCCCTACCGGCAGGAGGCGCTGAGGCTTCTCCCCACCGTCAGCGGGTACGACGCCGAGATGGTGCGACTGGGGCTCGATGGCTACCTGCAGCGCTTCCGCGCGCCGCAGCTGCATCG
>JAJNBO010000244.1 GCA_021156245.1 Ramlibacter sp.
GCCGCCGGCCTGGCCGTCCGCGCCGAAGGACATCACGTCGATCTCGCCCTTCACGCCGGGGTTCAGGTACTGGTAGGGCCGGCCCCAGGGATCGTTGGGAAGCTTCTCCAGGTACGGTTTCCAGTTCGGCGCCGGCGGGCCGGAGGTAGGGCGCGCGATCAGCGCCTGCAGGCCCTGTTCGCCGGTGGGATAGCGCTGGTTGTCCAGCTTGTACAGCTTCAGCGCCTGCATCACGTTGTTGACGTCAGTGCGGGCCGCCGTCACGCGCGCGTCATCGGCGCGGTCCAGCACGTTGGGAACGATCAGCGCGGCCAGCACGCCGATGATCACCAGCACCACCATCAACTCGATCAGCGTGAAGCCGGCATGGGCCATCCGGCGCGGCAGGGCGCGCAGGCGGCGGGAGGGGGAGGTCGACCACATTCGTTCAATCATAATCGCCGCATGTTGACCCCGACTCCGGCACCGTGGACGGTGCGTGGCGCGACGTTTGCGCTGTGGGCGCTGGCCGCCGCGAGCGCGGCCTTCTGGGCGCTCAAGCTCGGCGGCCCGTCGGGTGCCTCGACGGCGCCGCTGCCGCCCGCGCGGGCCGTGGCGCCGCCAGACCCCGGCGCGATCGCCCGCATGCTGGGCAGCGCGCCGGCTAGCGCGGCGGCGACGCCGCAGCCCTCGCTGGCCAGCCGCTTCCAGCTGGTCGGCGTCGCTGCCGGCGTGCGTTCCGGCGAAGGCGCTGCAGTGATCTCCGTGGATGGGCGGCCGGCACGGCCTTACCGGGTGGGAACGGCGCTCGACCAGGGGCTGGTGCTGCAGTCGGTGCGCGCGCGCAGCGCCGCCATCGGCACCAGCATGACGACGCCACCGGTTCTCACGCTCGAACTGCCCACTCCGCGCAGCGAGACGCCGGGTCAGCCGGCCGCGACGGCGGCGCCCAGGTAGAAGGCCGACTCGCAGACCTGCTGCACGGCGCCCAGCACGCCGTCATCGAAGCGGGCGTCGCGGCGGCGCAGGTAGTGCAGCATCGCGAACGCTGCCAGTGCGGCGACCAGCAGGGCCATGCCGGGAAGCGCCGGGCCGCCAGCTGCCATCATCAGCAGCAGCGGAACGACGCACCAGAGCGCCGCCAGCCCGAGCGCGCGGCTTTCGACTGCCGAGGGATCGAGGCGCTGTCCGACCACCAGCGGCAGGTAGCGCGACACCACGTGCGCGGCGAACAAGGTGGCCATGAGGGCGACTTCGGACGCGGCAGCCAGCGCCGCGAGCAGCGCCAGCTTGCCGGCGATCAGCAGCAGCGAAGCGATCACGCCCAGGGCGGAGCCCGCCGCCCCCGGCTGTGCCGCATCCAGCCGGTCGGCCGTGCGGAACAGCGCGCCTTCGTGCAACGCGCCGGTCAGCATCACGGTGGCGAGCGTGCTGAACACGGCCGCCACCGCGGGCGACCATGGATTGCCCCGCAGCAGCACCGAGACGAGGGCGAACACCAGGCACGCGGCCATGCCCACCAGCCAGCCGATGCCGGGCGCCTGCACCAGCGATGCGGGCCCCTGCGCCTCGCCATCGTGGACGCCGGGGCGCAGGCGGGTGAAGCGGCGCAGCGCCAGGGTCAGGTCGCGGACGAAGAGTTCGAGCGATTCGCGCAAGGCCGTCACCCGCCGGTCCTCAGTTGCGCAGGAACAGGCGGTAGACCGGGTTGGCGGTCTCGTCCACGTGCGGGTAGCCCAGCTCGTCGAGGAACGTCTTGAACGTCTTCTCCTCGCTGCCGGGGACCTGCAGGCCGACCAGGATGCGGCCGTAGTCCGCGCCCTGGTTGCGGTAGTGGAACAGCGAGATGTTCCAGGTGGGGCGCATGTGCGAAAGGAATTTCATGAGCGCGCCCGGGCGCTCCGGGAAGACGAAGCGCAGCAGGCGCTCGTCCTTCGCGAGCGGCGAGGGGCCGCCCACCATGTGGCGCACGTGTTCCTTGGCGAGCTCGTCGTGGGTGAGGTCCAGCGCCTGGAAGCCGTGGCGCGTGAAGTTGGCGGCGATGCGCCCCGACTCGCCCTTGCCGTGCGTGGTGAGGCCCACGAACACGTGGGCCTGCTGCTCATCGCTGATGCGGTAGTTGAATGCGGTGACGTTGCGCGCGCCGCCGGGGAGCGTGCCGATCAGCTCGCAGAAGCGGCGGAAGCTGCCGCGCTCCTCGGGGATCGTGACGGCGAACAGCGCCTCGCGTTCCTCGCCCACTTCGGCGCGCTCGGCGACGAAGCGCAGGCGGTCGAAGTTCATGTTGGCGCCGCACAGGATGGCGGCATAGGTTTCGCCGCGGGTCTTGTGTTCGGCGACGTACTGCTTGATGGCGGCGACCGCCAGCGCACCGGCGGGCTCCACGATGCTGCGCGTGTCCACGAACACGTCCTTGATCGCCGCGCACACGGCATCGGTGTCCACCAGCATGTAGCCGTCCACCAGATCGCGCGTGAGGCGGAAGGTTTCCTCGCCCACCAGCTTGACCGCCGTGCCGTCCGAGAACAGGCCGACGTCGCCGAGGGTCACCCGTTTCTTCGCGGCCACCGAGCGGGTCATGGCGTCGGAATCGCTCATCTGCACGCCGATCACCTTGATCTCGGGACGCACCGCCTTGATGTAGCTGGCCACCCCGGAGATCAGGCCGCCGCCGCCGATGGCCACGAACACCGCGTGCAGCGGCCCCTGGTGCTGGCGCAGGATCTCCATCGCGATCGTGCCCTGGCCGGCGATCACGTCCGGGTCGTCGAACGGATGCACGAAGGTGAGTTGCTGCTTCTCGCACAGCGCGGAGGCGTGCTCGTAGGCGTCGGAGTAGCTGTCGCCGTGCAGCACCACCTCGCCGCCCAGCGCCTTGACGGCTTCGACCTTCACCTGCGGCGTCGTCACCGGCATGACGATGACGGCGCGCGTCCCCAGCTTGTGGGCGGCAAGCGCGACCCCCTGGGCATGGTTGCCCGCGGACGCGCAGATCACGCCGCGTTCCAGTTGCTCGGGGGCGAGATGCGCCATCTTGTTGTACGCACCCCGCAGCTTGAAGCTGAAGACGGGCTGCTGGTCTTCCCGCTTCAGGAACACCTTGTTGTGCAGCCGCCGGCTCAAGTTGCGCGCGGGCTCCAGCGCCGACTCCACGGCGACGTCGTAGACGCGCGCGGTCAGGATCTTCTTGAGGTAATCCTCCGGCTGCAGGTGTTTCTTCATGGCGCGGGCATCATAAGTGGCGCAGAAAAAAGCCCCCGGACCTTGCGATCCAGGGGCTAAATCCACCATTGGAGGAGGTGGAGGAGACAACCTTCAGCGCCTTCGCCGGCAGCCCGGACCGGACATCCGATCGGGCGGCCCTTGGAGGCGGGGGCTTAGCGGAATCGCTATGCTGTGAAGCCAGTATAGCCCGCAATTTGCTGCGTTGCACAAGTCGTGTTGCGTGGCAACGGCAGCAAACAAAAGCAAGCGCGCCGCGCGCGCCAACAGCCAAGGAAAAAGAGAGAGCCATGGAATGCACCGTGAGCTGGACGGGGGCCACCGGCGCCCGCTCCGGGATGGGATTCGTCGCGGAGACGGGAAGTGGGCACGTGCTCGTCATGGATGGCGCGCCGGATGAAGCCAAGCCTGAAAACGGCGGACGCAACCTGGCGCCGCGTCCGATGGAGACGGTGCTGGCGGGCACCGGCGGATGCACCGCCTACGACGTGGTGCTGATCCTCAAGCGCGGGCGGCACGACGTGCGCGGCTGCTCCGTCAAGCTCAGTGCGGAGCGTGCCGCGACCGACCCCAAGGTGTTCACGAAGATCCACATGCACTTCACGGTGCGCGGCCGCAAGCTGCCCGCCCAGGCGGTGGAGCGCGCCATCGCCATGAGCCACGAGAAGTACTGCTCGGCGAGCGCAATGCTGGCCAGGACGGCCGAGATGACCACCAGCTTCGACCTGCTCGAGGACGATCCCTCGTAGGCCTACACGTAGTGCGCGGTGGTGGTCATCACCTTGGCCGCCCCGCGCATCGCCATCTTCACCACGGCCGGCAGTTCGGCGGCGCCGCTGGCGAGCGCCTGGTTGGCATGCGCCGCCTCGTCGTCCTTCATCTGCGCGACGATCGCCCGCGACGCATGGTCGCCCGCGGGCAGGCGTTCGAGGTGCCCCTGGAGGTGCGCCTCGACCTGGCGCTCGGTCTCCACCAGGAAACCCAGGCTGACCGGGTCGCCGAAGCGCCCGGCGACCAGCCCCAGCCCGAAAGCGCCGGCGTACCAGAGCGGATTGAGCAGCGAAGGGCGCGCCCCGAGTTCGTCCAGCCGCGCGCGCGTCCATGCCAGGTGGTCGGTTTCCTCACGCGCCGCTTTCTCGAGTTGGACGCGCAGGCCTTCGTTGCGGGTGGCCATGGCCTGCGCCGTGTAAAGCGCCTGGGCGCAGATCTCGCCCACGTGGTTGACGCGCATGAGGGCCGCCGCGTGGCGGCGCTCGTCGGCGCCCAGGTGCGTGGACTCGCTCGGAACGACGGGGCAGGGCCGGGTTCCGCGCGGGGTGGAAAAGAGGGTGCGAAGGGCCTGATCGAGGGCGCCGAGAAAGCGATCCATGGCCGGAAGTTTACGAGTGGCGGGCTGGAGCGTGCGAACGGCAGGTCCGGGGCCTTGACTGACAGCAAAACGACAGCCTTGTTTTGGCATGCGAAACGGGCTGCTGGGCTGTTGTGCGCATTCCACTCGACCGTGGGAGCCTTGTTGTCGGTCCGCAACGAAAGGGCGGGTGGAGGGCTAAATACTTTGCGTAGGAAAAGGGCGTCTGGTGCAATAGCGTCAACTTCCCAAAAGGAGGTTGGCCCGGGGATCCGGTGGGAGCGCGAACGTGCCTGCTTTCGTTCTCCCATGCGCACCGGAGCCCTATGTTTAACCTTGGAGAAACTTGCATGAAGAAATCCCTGATTGCGCTGGCTGTGATGGCTGCCGCCGGTGCGGCTTCCGCCCAGTCGT
>JAJNBO010000245.1 GCA_021156245.1 Ramlibacter sp.
GTGCGCACGGTGTGCGAGCCGTACTTCGACCGGCCGCTGCGCGAGATCTCGCTGGGCATGGTGCTGATGCGGCTGTTCCAGATGTCGCGCCGCTTCAACGTGGACATCCAGCCGCAGCTGGTGCTGCTGCAGAAGACGCTGCTGAACATCGAGGGCCTGGGGCGCCAGCTGGACCCCGAGCTCGACCTGTGGGCCACCGCCAAGCCCTTCCTCGAACGCTGGATGCTGGACCAGATCGGCCCGCAGAAGCTGTTGCAGGAACTGCGCGACCAGGCGCCGCGCTACGCCAAGATCCTGCCGGAGCTGCCGCGGCTGCTGCACTCCTACCTGCAGCACGGACAAAGACGCGACGACGGCCAGATGCGGGAGCTGATCGCCGAACAGAAGCGCACCAACCGCCTGCTGCAGGGGATCATCTACGGCGGCCTCGGATTCGCCCTGGGCCTGCTCGTGATGCAGTTCGTGGTGCGCGTGCGGCTGTTCTAGCGACGGGCGCTTGGGCATAATGCCGCGCAGCCCGCGGAGGGGCTGGGGGAAGGCCTTGAACTACACGCTGATTGCTTTCGTCGTCCTGTACCTGCTGGGAACCCTCGCCATCGGGGTCTGGGCCGGCACGCGGATCCACAACACCACGGACTTCGCCATCGCGGGCCGCCGGCTGCCGCTGGTGATGGTGGTCACCACAACCTTCGCCACCTGGTTCGGCGCCGAAACGGTGATGGGCATCCCCGCCAAGTTCGTGCAGGGCGGCCTCAACGCGGTGGTCGAAGACCCGTTCGGCGCGGGCACCTGCCTGATCCTGGTCGGCCTGTTCTTCGCCACGCGCCTGTACAGGCAGAACCTGCTGACCATCGGCGACTTCTATCGCCAGCGTTACGGGCGCGGCATCGAGGTGTTCTGCTCCGTGGCCATCATCCTGAGCTATCTCGGCTGGGTCGCGGCGCAGATCACGGCGCTGGGCCTGGTGTTCTCCGTGCTCACCAACGGCGCGATGTCGGAGACAACGGGGATGATCGTCGGCACCCTGGCCGTCCTGGTCTACGTGGTCGTCGGCGGTTTCCTCGCCGTCGCCTGGACCGACTTCATCCAGATGATCGTGCTCGTCGTGGGACTCGCCATCATCGCGGTGTTCGCGAGCGATCTCGCCGGCGGCTCGGACAAGGTGCTGGCCCTGGCGACCTCCGAGAACCTCTGGAACTTCTTCCCGGCCCCCACCTTCACCGAGATCGCCTTCTTCATCGCCGCCGCCATGACCATGATGCTGGGCAGCATCCCGCAGCAGGACGTGTTCCAGCGCGTGATGTCCGCCAAGGACGTCGACACGGCCCGCAATGGCGCCGTGATCGGCGGCGTCTCGTACATCCTCTTCGCCTTCGTGCCCATGTTCATCGTGGCCGCCGCCGTGGTGGTGATGGGCAGCAGCGCGATGGACCTGGCCAAGAACGACTACCAGCGGCTGCTGCCGACCTTCATCCTCACCAAGATGCCGCTGGTGATGCAGATCATCTTCTTCGGCGCGCTGCTCTCCGCGATCAAGAGCACGTCGTCGGCCACCCTGCTGGCGCCCTCGACCAGTTTCGTCGAGAACATCCTCAAGAACCTGCGCCCCGGCATGACGGACCGGCAGCAGCTGTTCGCCATGCGCGTGACGATCGTCGTCTTCACGGCCATCGTGCTGGCGTACGCCATCGCGATGAAGGGCACGTCCATCTACGACTTGGTGTCCTCCGCCTACCAGGTGACGCTGGTCGGCGCCTTCGTGCCGCTCGCGATGGGGATCTACTGGAAGCGCGCGACCACCCAGGGCGCGATCTGCTCGGTGGCCGCCGGCATCGCCGTGTGGGTGCTGTTCTTCCCGCAGGTGGGCGGCGAGGCGCTGGCGGCGGCCTTCCCGGGCCAGCTCGCCGGCCTGATCGCCGCCCTGGTGGGCATGGTCGCCGGCTCGCTGGCGCCCCAGGTCCTGCGCAATCGCCACGAGGGCGTCCACCACGTCGCGGCAGGAGCGGGGGCGCGGTAGGCCCGCCGGGCTTGGAAAACGGGGGGTCCCCTATAATTGAGGGCTTTGCACCCTCCGACCTCCTGACACTGCCATGCCCATCTACGCCTACAAGTGCGGCTCCTGTGGCCATGCCAAGGATGTCCTGCAAAAGGTCTCCGACGCACCGCTGACGGTGTGCCCTTCCTGCGGCGCCGACAGCTTCTCCAAGCAGGTCACCGCCGCCGGGTTTCAGCTGAAGGGTTCCGGCTGGTACGTGACCGACTTCCGCGGCAACTCGGGCAGCGCGCCTGCGGCGGACAAGGCCGACGGCGCCAAGACCGAAGGCGCGAAGACCGAAGGCGCGAAGACCGAAACCGGCAAGGCCGAGCCCGCCAAGACGGAACCGGCCAAGACCGAGGCTGCCCCCACGCCGAGCAAGACCGAGACGCCCAGCGCGTCCGCTGGCGCGTCCGGCGCGGGCCACTGAGCAATTTCATGCACGCCCTGCGCAAATGGCTGCTGGCGGGGCTGCTCGTCATCGTGCCGGTGGCCATCACGGCCGCGGTGCTCCGCTGGATCATCGATACGCTGGACCAGACGCTGCTGATCCTGCCGGAGGCCTGGCAGCCCGATCGCCTGATCGGCTTCCACATCCCCGGCTTCGGCGTGCTGCTCACGCTGGCCATCCTGCTGATCGTCGGCGCCGTCGCCAGCAACTTCGTGGGCCGCAAGCTCGTGGGCCTGGGCGACCGCATCGTCTCGCGCATCCCCGTGGTGCGCTCGATCTATTCCAGCGTCAAGCAGGTCTCCGACACGCTGTTCTCCGAGAGCGGCAACGCCTTCCGCACCGCGGTGCTGGTGCAGTGGCCGCGCGCCGACGTGTGGACCATCGCCTTCGTCACCGGCACGCCGGGCGGCGACGTCACCAACCACCTGCACGGTGAGGAATACGTCAGCGTGTACGTGCCCACCACGCCCAACCCCACGGGCGGCTATTTCGTGATGCTGCGCAAGCGCGACTGCATCGAACTCAAGATGAGCGTGGACGACGCGCTCAAGTACGTCGTCTCGATGGGCGTCGTCTCTCCCCAGAAGACAGGCGCGTCCCCCCAGAAGACGATCGCGCGCTGAAGGCGCGCGCTTTCCCGAAGGTTTTCCCATGTCCCAGCAAATGCGCACGACCTATTGCGGTCTCGTCACCGAAGCCCTCATGGGCCAGACCGTCTCCCTCTGCGGGTGGGTCAATCGCCGGCGCGACCACGGCGGCGTGATCTTCGTCGACCTGCGTGACCGCGAAGGTTACGTGCAGGTCGTCTGCGACCCGGATCGTCCGGAGATGTTCAAGGTGGCCGAAGGCCTGCGCAACGAGTTCTGCGTGCAGGTCAAGGGCCTGGTGCGCGCGCGTCCCGAAGGCACCGCCAACGACAACCTCAAGAGCGGCAAGATCGAGGTGCTGTGCCAGGAGCTGGTGGTGCTGAACCCCTCCGTCACCCCGCCGTTCCAGCTGGACGACGAGAACCTGTCGGAGACCACGCGCCTGATGCACCGGGTGCTGGACCTGCGCCGGCCGTACATGCAGAACAACCTGATGCTGCGCTACCGCGTGACGATGGAAGTGCGCAAGTTCATGGACGCCAACGGCTTCATCGACATCGAGACGCCGATGCTCACCAAGTCCACGCCAGAAGGCGCGCGCGACTACCTGGTGCCCTCGCGCGTGCACGACGGCATGTTCTTCGCGCTGCCGCAGTCGCCCCAGCTGTTCAAGCAGCTGCTGATGGTGTCCGGCTTCGACCGCTACTACCAGATCACCAAGTGCTTCCGCGACGAAGACCTGCGCGCGGACCGCCAGCCCGAGTTCACTCAGATCGACGTGGAGACCTCCTTCCTCACCGAGGAGGAGATCCGCGCGATGTTCGAGGGCATGATCCGCAGCACCTTCAAGAACGTCATCAATGTCGACATGCCGGCCTTCCCGGTGATGACGCATGCCGATGCGATGCGCCTGTACGGCTCCGACAAGCCGGACCTGCGCGTGAAGCTCGAATTCACCGAGCTCACCGACGTCATGAAGGATGTCGACTTCAAGGTGTTCTCCGGCCCGGCCAACGCCGAAGACGGCCGCGTGGTCGGCCTGCGCGTGCCGGCCGGCGGCGCCATGAGCCGCGGCGAGATCGACGGCTACACCGAGTTCGTCAAGATCTACGGCGCCAAGGGGCTGGCCTGGGTGAAGGTGAACGACGTGGCGGCGGGCCGCGACGGCCTGCAGTCGCCGATCGTGAAGAACCTGCACGACGCCGCCATCGCCGAAATCCTCAAGCGCACCGGCGCGCAGAACGGCGACCTGGTCTTCTTCGGCGCCGACAAGGCGAAGGTGGTCAACGATGCCATCGGCGCGCTGCGCGTGAAGGTGGGCCACAGCGAGTTCGGCAAGGCCAACGGCCTCACGGAAGGGCAGTGGAAGCCGCTGTGGGTGGTGGATTTCCCGATGTTCGAGTTCGACGAGGACGGCCAGCGCTGGAACGCGGTGCACCACCCGTTCACCTCGCCGAAGGACGGCCACGAGGACTGGCTGGAGACGAATCCGGGCCGCTGCCTGGCCAAGGCCTATGACGCGGTGCTGAACGGCATCGAGCTCGGTGGCGGTTCCGTCCGGATCCACCGCGAGGAAGTGCAGAGCAAGGTGTTCCGCGCGCTGAAGATCGACGAGGAGGAGGCCAAGCTGAAGTTCGGCTTCCTGCTGGACGCGCTGCAATACGGCGCGCCCCCGCACGGCGGCATCGCCATCGGGCTGGACCGCTTCGTGATGCTGATGACGGGCGCGGAGTCCCTGCGCGACGTGATCGCCTTCCCGAAGACCCAGCGCGCCCAGGACCTGCTGACCCAGGCCCCGGGCCCGGTGGACGAGAAGCAGCTGCGGGAGCTGCATATCCGGCTGCGGAATCCGACTCCTTGAAGTCATCCCCGC
>JAJNBO010000246.1 GCA_021156245.1 Ramlibacter sp.
GGACCTCCTGCTTGACCGAGAGGATCTGCGCCGGGTGCATGGAGAAGCTGCGCAGGCCCAGCCCGAGCAGCAGGCGGGTGAACTGCGTGTCGCCCGCCATCTCGCCGCACACGCTCACGCCCTTGCCCTGCCGGCGGCATTCGGTGATGGTGTCCGCCACCAGCCGCAGCACGGCCGGGTGGCAGGGGTCGTACAGGTGCGCCACCGATTCGTCGGCCCGGTCGATCGCCAGCGTGTACTGGATCAGGTCGTTGGTGCCGATGGACAGGAAGTCGAAGTACTTGAGGAAGGTGCGCAGCGACAGCGCGGCGGCCGGGATCTCGATCATCGCGCCGATGTCCACGTGGCCGTAGGGCGTGCCGCGGTTGTCCAGTTCGGCGCGCGCGAAGTCGATCAGCGACAGCGTCTGCCGGATCTCGGTGGCATGCGCCACCATCGGAATCAGCAGGTTCACCTTGCCATGCGCGGCCGCGCGCAGGATCGCGCGCAGCTGCGTGCGGAACATCTCCGGCTCGGAGAGGCTCCAGCGGATCGCGCGCAGG
The DNA here is from genome assembly GCA_021156245.1 of Ramlibacter sp. Taxonomy (GTDB): domain Bacteria; phylum Pseudomonadota; class Gammaproteobacteria; order Burkholderiales; family Burkholderiaceae_C; genus Ramlibacter. The sequence continues at coordinate 543 of JAJNBO010000246.1, forward strand.
CCCAGCGCCGGATTCAGGTGCGCCTCGTCACGGCGCGATTCGTCCAGCGGCTTGTCCGCGCCGACGTCCACCGTGCGGATCGTCACCGGCAGGCCGTGCATGCCCTCCACCGCGGCGCGGTAGGCGATGTACTGCTCCTCCTCGCCCGGCAGGTCGCCCTCGCGCCCCATGAACAGGAACTCGCTGCGGAACAGACCGACGCCCACGGCTCCCGCCCGCAGCGCGGCCGCGGCGTCGTCCGGCATCTCGATGTTGGCCAGCAGTTCGACCTTCTGCTCGTCCAGCGTGATCGCCGGCGTATGCCGCAGCCGGCTCAGGCGCGTGCGTTCCAGCTCCGCCTGGCGCTGCTTGAAGCCGTATTCCGCCAGGATGATCGGCGACGGGTCGACGATCATCACGCCGGTGTCGCCGTCGATGATCACCCAGTCGTCCTGCCGCACCAGGTTGCTGGCGCTGCGCGCGCCGACCACGGCGGGGATGTCGAGGCTGCGGGCGACGATCGCAGTGTGCGAGGTCTTGCCGCCCACGTCGGTGACGAAGCCGGCGAAGACGCTCTGCTTGAACTGCAGCATGTCGGCCGGCGACAGGTCGTGCGCCACCAGCACCAGCGGCACGTCGACGCTGTCGTCGAGCAGCAGGTCCTGCTGCGTCTTGCGCCTGGGCGCGGGCGGCTGCGCGACGGGCGAGCCCATGCCCTTCATGTAGCGCAGGATCCGCTCGGCCACCTGCTCCAGGTCGGCCTTGCGCTCGCGCAGGTACTCGTCCTCCATGTCGTCGAACTGGCGCGACAGCACCTCCAGCTGCGTGATCAGCGCCCACTCGGCGTTGTAGAGGCGGTCCGTGATCCAGTGCTTCACGCCGGCGATCAGGTCCTCGTCTTCCAGCAGCATCAGGTGGACGTCGAGCAGGGCCGTCAGCTCGTGCGGCGCCTCCTTCGGACCCATGCCCGCGATGGTCTGCTGCAGCCGGTGGATCTCGTCGACGACCGCGTTGCGCCCCACGCGCACGCGCTCGATCTCCCTTTCGACCTGGGCCGGCTCGATGAAATAGTGCGCGACGTCGGCCCGGCCGGAGCCCATGACCACCGCGCGCCCGATGGCGATCCCGCGCGCGACTGCGATGCCATGGATGGCAAAGGTCATGGCGCCAGCCTCACTCGCCTTCCCCGAACTTGTCGTTGATCAGCGCGAGCAGTGCCTCCATGGCCTGCTCCTCGCGATCGCCCTCGGTCTCCAGCGTGACCTCGGTGCCCATGCCCGCGGCCAGCATCATCACGCCCATGATGCTCTTGGCGTTGACGCGGCGCTCGCCCCGGCTGATCCACACCTCGCACGGGAAACTGCCGGCGAGCTTGGTCAGCTTGGCCGAGGCGCGGGCATGCAGGCCCAGCTTATTGCTGATGGTCGTGTTCTTCTTGATCATGGTTGCGTCGGCGCTGGTTCTGCGGGGCGGTGATGGCCACCTGCATGACGCCTTGCGTGCCGCCGACCACGGCGCGCGACACCAGCGTGTCGAGCGGCTCGTGGCGATAGCTCACCGCGCGCAGCAGCATCGGCAGGTTCACGCCCGTGATCAGCCGTGAGTTCACTCCGTCCACCAGTTTCTGGGCCACGTTGCTCGGCGTGGCGCCGAAGATGTCCGCCAGCACGAGCACGCCCTTGACCTGCGGCGGCTGCGACAGCTGGTCCATCGCGATGCGCGCGGTGGCCAGCGTCTCTTCCGGCGACAGGTTCGGCTGCACGTCCACCGCCATCACGGTGCTGCCGCAGTCGGGGAAGACGTGCAGCGCGCATTGCCGCAGGGCATTGGCCAGCGGCGCGTGGGCGATCAACAGGATGGCGTTCATGGGCTTGCCTGTCGATTATGGCTTCTGCTCCACAGGAACCATGCATAGGACAGCACGCTGGTGGCCAGGAAGATGCCGAATGCGGCGCGGAATGCAGACACTTCGGCCCAGCCGGCGGCCCGGAAGGCATCCACCAGCAGCCCGATGCCCCATTGCACGACGAACACGCCCAGGAAGATGACCAGGTTGTACGCGGACAGGGCGCGGCCGGCGAGCGATGCGGGGAACACCATGCCCACGGCGGGCTGCGCCAGCGCCACGAAGGTGCTGGCCGTGCAGAAGAAAGCCAGCGTCGCTGCGCCCGCGGACGGCCCGGCCACCACCAGTGACCCGAGCGCCACGAAGCTCAGGGGCAGTCCCCAGGCGATCAGGCGGTCGGTCACGATGCCACGGCGCTGCAGCCACGGGTTGACCATCCCCCAGCACCAGAAGGTGACCAGCATCGACAGGTTGATGGTGAACAGCCCCTGGGCCGCTGCTTCGGGCGAGTAGCCGCCCACGCGCGACATCCACGGCCCGGCCCACAAGGACTGCACGGCGATCATCCCGCCGTAGCTGAAGAACCCGATGGGCGCCATCTGCCAGAAGTAGCGGTGGCGCCAGACGGGGGCGTAGCTGCCCCCGGAGCGCCCGCTGCTGTCCTCCTGCGACCAGCCCGGCACCCGCCAGGCGATCAAGGCCATCGACAGCGCCATCAGCACGGCCAGGCCCCAGAACAGCGGCCGCCAACCGACCTGCGGCAGCAGCCATTGCACCGGCAGGGTCGAGGCCACCATGCCGAAGGAGCCGGTCATCAGCATCCACGAGTTCGTGCGCAGTTGCAGGCCGGGATTGAACCAGCGCCGGAAGCCCGTGAGCGGCGCCATCAGGCAGGCGCTGACGCCCACGCCGCACAGCACGCGCGCGGCCAGCAGCCAGCCGAAGCTGGTGGCGATGGCGAAGGCCACGCAGCCCGCCACCGCCAGGGCCACGAAGCGCACGATCACCTTGCGGGGCCCATGACGGTCGAGCCACGTGCCCAGCGGCAGCTGGATGAGCGCGAAGCCGAGGAAGTAGCCGCCGGCCAGGAGGCCCAGCGCGCCGGCGTCGAGGTTGAATTCCTGCGTCAGGACGGGGGAGAGCGTGGCGGTGATGGCGCGCAGCACCGCCGCGAAGAAGTACGCGAAGGCGAACGCGAGGAAGACCACCACCGCCTCGCGGCGACCGAGCTGGGACATGGGGAAGGTTCTGGATGAAGGCTGCCGCCCTCTGCGGGGCCGCTGAGCGCATTATCAAGATAATGGCCGGATGAATGCTCTCGATGGAATCCGCGTGCTGGACCTGTCGCGCGTGCTGGCCGGCCCCTGGTGCACGCAGACGCTGGCGGACCTGGGCGCCGACGTGATCAAGATCGAGCGGCCGGGCGGCGGCGACGATACGCGCAGCTGGGGCCCTCCCTTCCTGAAGGACCGCAATGGCGAGGACACGCGCGAGGCCGCCTATTACCTCGGCGCCAACCGCAACAAGCGCTCCGTCACCTGCGACATCGCCACGGCGGAAGGCCAGGCGCTGATCCGCGAACTGGCGACGCACTGCCATGTCTTCGTGGAGAACTTCAAGGTCGGCGACATGGCCCGCTACGGGCTCGACCATGCCTCCCTGCGGGCGATCAACCCGGCCATCGTGTACTGCAGCGTCACCGGCTTCGGGCAGACGGGGCCCTACCGCGAGCGCGCCGGCTACGACTACGCGATCCAGGGCATGGGTGGACTGATGAGCATCACCGGCGAGCGCGACGACCTTGGCGGCGGGCCGCAGAAGGTGGGGGTCGCGGTGGCTGACCTGTTCACGGGCATGTACGCCACGGTCGGCATCCTCGCGGCGCTTCGCCATGCCGAAAGGACGGGCAAAGGCCAGTACCTGGACATGGCGCTGCTGGACACGCAAGTGGCGATGCTCGCGAACCTGGGCGCCAACTACCTGGTGAGCGGCAAGGTGCCGAGCCGCGCGGGCAACGCGCACCAGAACATCGTGCCCTACCAGGTGTTCGAGGTCGCGCCCTCGGCGGACGGCAGCAAGGACCACGTGATCATCGCGGTGGGCAACGATGGCCAGTTCGCCAAGTACTGCCAGGTCGCGGGCCGGCCGGACATCGCGAGCGACCCGCGCTTTGCACGCAACCAGGACCGCGTGCGGCACCGGGCGGTGCTGGTGCCGATGCTTGAAGAGATCATGAAGACGCGCGCCAAGGCCGATTGGCTGTCGGCGCTGGAGCAGGCCAAGGTGCCTTGCGGTGCGATCAACCACCTGGGCGAAGTGTTCGCCGACCCCCACGTCCGCCAGCGCGGCATGGTGCACGAATGGCAGCATCCGCTCTCCGGCGCCCTGAATCTGGTGGGGAGTCCCATCAAGCTGAGCGCGACGCCCGTGCGCAGCGATCTGCCGCCGCCGCTGCTGGGCGAACACACGCAGGAAGTGCTGACCAGCATCCTCGGCTGGGATGACGAGCGCATCACCGCATTGCGCGAGCAGGAGGTGATATGAGCG
>JAJNBO010000247.1 GCA_021156245.1 Ramlibacter sp.
CGGGGATCAGCGCCGCCCTCCACATCGGCAAGCTGCCGCCTGCCTTGCCCGTGTTGCAGCAGGCGCTGCAGGTCAGCCTAGTGCAGGCGGGCTTCCTGCTGTCCATGGTGCAGCTCGCGGGCATGACGCTGGGCCTGGCCTTCGGCGCGGTGGCGGATGGCTGGGGGCCGCGTCGGACCATGGTGCTCGGGCTCGCCATCCTTTCGGCGGCCAGCGTCGGGGGCGGGTGGGCGTCGAGCGCGGAGGCGTTGCTCGTGCTGCGAGGCCTGGAAGGGGTCGGCTTCCTGCTCGCCACGTTGCCCGCCCCCAGCCTGATCCGACGCCTGGTGGACGTGCGGCGGCTGAGCGGGATGCTGGGCTGGTGGGGGGCGTACATGCCTTTCGGCACCGCGGCCGCGCTGCTGGTCGGCCCCGCCTTCATCGCCTGGGCCGGCCGGCCCGGCTGGTGGTGGGTGCTGTCGGTGCTGTCGGCGGTGATGGCGGCCGTCCTGTGGTGGAGCGTGCCGGCCCAGGCGGACGCGGTTCGCACGACGACAGGCCGCGGACGCATCCTTCGCACCTTGCGGGCTCCAGGCCCGTGGCTCGCATCGCTGGCGTTCGCGATGTACTCCTCGCAGTGGCTGGCCGTCATCGGCTTCCTGCCCACCATCTATGCACAGGCCGGGCTGCCCGTGGCCTATGCCGCGCTGGCCACTGCGCTGGCCGCGGCAGTGAACATGGCCGGCAACATCGGCTCGGGCCGCCTCCTGCAGCGCGGCGTGCGCGCGACGCTGCTGATGCAGGTGGGCTACGGCGCCATGGCCATCGGCGCCATCGTCGCGTTCGCGGCGTGGACCGAGGGCACATCCTCCACGATCGCCTCCATCCGCTACGCGGGCGTGCTGCTGTTCTCGGCGGTCGGCGGCCTGGTTCCGGGGACGCTGTTTTCGCTGGCGGTGCGCATGGCGCCGGACGACGGCGCGGTGTCCACCACGGTGGGCTGGATGCAGCAGTGGTCCGCTTTCGGGCAGTTCGTGGGGCCGCCGCTCGCGGCGGTCGCCGCCGCGAGCGCGGGCGGCTGGCACGTGACGTGGTGGATCACGGGCGCATTCGCCATTGCCGGGCTGGCACTGACGGTCGCCATCGGCCGGCTCCTGGCGCGGCCCGTGGCTGGTGCGCACTCCGCGCCGCGCACGGGCCCGTAAAATCGCCGGACACCATGAGTTTCCTCAACCAGCTGAAGTCCCAGGCCAAGGCGCTGCAGAGCGAGCGCGTCTCGGAGCAGCAGGGCCTGGAGGAGCGCACCGCGGCCACGGAGCAGGCGGGCAAGCTGGTGCTCTTCTACCTGCAGGACCTGGCGCGGCAACTGTCCGTGATCCAGCCGGCGGGCCCGCAGTTCACGCTGGACGGCAGGACTCCCTGGCCGGCCATGAAGCTGGTCGACTTCCGCGTCGACGCGCGCCGCAAGATGCTGCGCAACCGAGAAGTCATCGACTACATCGCCATGGGCTGGCAGGTCGTTCCGCAGATCGGCGGAGCCGTCAGCGGGCTGGTGGCGGTGAATTTCCCCACGGAGATGCGTCGGGTGGAAGACCGGCTCGCGATGGGGCCGGTCAAGCACGAGCGACGGGAAATCCGCAAGCCGGACAACAGCGCGTTGCTGGAGGTGCGGTACGAGTACCTCACACAGACGCGCGGGTCCGTCGTCGCGACGCTGGACCACGACCACGGCATGGTGCACTGGCGCCTGCTGAACACCGCCGGCTTCGAGATCGTGCAGACCACCTGGCCGTCGACGCGCATCCAGCAGCCGCTGATGGACGAGCTCGCCAAGCGCCTGGTCGGCCAGCCGAACAACTTTGTCTGAAGCGATGGCCGACGTCGACGTCGCGCGGGCCGTGGAGGACACCCGGCGCTGGCTGGAACGCGCGGTCGTCGGCCTGAACCTCTGTCCCTTCGCCAAGGCCGTGCTGGTCAAGCAGCAGGTGCACTTCGCGGCGAGCGAAGCGCAGGATGCAGCCGGCGTGCTGGAGGATTTCTCGCGCGAACTCGATGCGCTGGTCGCGCTGCCCGCCAGCGACCGGGACACCACCTTGCTGGTGCTGCCGCGCGCGTTCGGCGATTTCCTGGACTTCCACGACCTGGCGCAGCGCGCGGAGCGCGTGGTGCGCAAGCGAGGGTTCGAAGGCGTCGTGCAGGTCGCGAGTTTCCATCCGCGCTTCGTCTTCGCCGGCGCCGAGGAGGACGACATCACGAACTTCACGAATCGCGCGCCGTGGCCGACTCTGCATCTCCTGCGCGAGGAGAGCATCGATCGCGCGGTGGCCGCCTTTCCCGATGCCTCCGCCATCTACGAAGCGAACATGGAGACGCTGCGGGGGCTGGGCGCCGAAGGCTGGCGCGCGCTGGACGTGGGGGCGCGGCCATGAAGAAGGACGTGGCCGAAGAACTCGGCCTGCGCCCGGGACAGTCGATCCCGCTGCTGCAGGAGCTCCACATCCTCACGCGCGAGGGCAAGATCAACCAGGACTCGCGTCGCAAGCTGAAGCAGGTCTACCACCTGTACCAGTTCATCGAGAAGCTCTTGCTGGAGATCCCGTCCGAAGGCGGCCATCCGACCCTGGCCGACCACGGCGCGGGCAAGTCGTACCTGGGCTTCATCCTCTACGACCTGTACTTCAAGCCGCGCGGCCAGGGACACATCTACGGAATCGAAACGCGTGCGGAGCTGGTGGAGAAGTCACGCGAACTGGCGCACCGGCTCGGCTTCGATCGCATGTCCTTCCTGCACCTGAGCGCGGCGGAGGCGGCCGATGCCGCGCAGTTGCCGGAAAAGATCGACGTCGTCACCGCGCTGCATGCGTGCGACACGGCCACCGACGACGCCATCGCGTTCGGCCTGCGCAAGCACGCCGGCTTCATGGTGCTGGTGCCCTGCTGCCAGGCGGAGGTCGCCAGCGTGCTGCGCGAGCACAAGGCGCTCGCCCTGTCGCGCACGCCGCTGGCGGAGTTGTGGCGGCATCCCCTCCACACCCGCGAACTGGGCAGCCAGTTGACCAACGTGCTGCGCTGCCTGTACCTGGAAGCCATGGGCTACCAGGTCACGGTGACCGAACTGGTGGGCTGGGAGCACAGCATGAAGAACGAGCTGATCCTGGCGCGCCACACCGGCCAGCGCAAGCGCGCCGCGGCGGAGCGCCTGCGCGCGATCCTCGGCGAATTCGGCATCCAGGAGATGGAGGCCCGCCGCTTTCCTGAATTGGGGTCAGATTCCAATTAAGATCGGTCGATGGCGCGCCTTCCGCGATTGACCGTCCCCGGTTACCCGCATCACATCATCCAGCGCGGCAACAACCGCCAGGCCATCTTCAACGACGCGGCGGATTACGAGCTGCTGCTGTCCCTCGTCGACGAGCACGCCCGCAAGCAGCAGGTGGCGGTGCATGGCTATGTGCTGATGAGCAATCACTTCCACCTGCTTGCGACCCCCGAGACGGTCGAGGGCATTCCCCAGATGATGCAGGCAGTGGGACGTCGCTATGTCCGCCACTTCAACCTGCGCCATGCCCGCACGGGCACCCTGTGGGAGGGCCGCTATCGGTCGACGTTGATCCAGGCCGAGCGCCATCTGCTGGCCTGCATGGTCTACATGGACCTGAATCCGGTGCGCGCCGCGATGGTCGTGGATCCGGCCGACTACTCATGGTCGAGCTACTCCCACTACATTGGCCGCAGGACGGACAAGCTGATCACGCCGCATCCCCTGTACTGGGAGCTGGGCAACACGCCGTTCGCCCGCGACGAGGCCTACGCAGGGATGGTTCGCGCGGGCATCAGCGAAGAGCAGAAGCGGGCGCTCACCGATTCGGCGATGCGCGGCTGGGCGCTGGGCGAGCCGGACTATGTCGCTGACCTGCAGCGCCGCACCCAGCGTCGCGTGGCCAAATCGCAAGCAGGTCGCCCGGTCAGGAAACCTGTCCCTAATTAAAGGACGAAGCTCCAGTCTATCGGGATAATTGGAATCTGACCCCAATTATTTTGCTTGGCGAAGGGGGTGCAGTGCAGTAACCTCGGGTTTCCCCTGAATTCCCGGAGTGCGCCATGACCACGGCTGCAGAGATCGCCCACCTTCAAGAACATGGCCTGTACACCGGCGCGAACGAGCACGACGCGTGCGGCGTCGGGTTCGTGGCGCACATCAAGGGCGAGAAGAGCCACAACATCATCGAGCAGGCGCTCCTGATCCTGAAGAACCTGGACCACCGGGGCGCGGTCGGGGCGGACAAGCTGATGGGCGATGGCGCCGGCATCCTGATCCAGCTGCCGGACAGGCTGTACCGCGAAGAAATGGCGAAGCAGGGCGTGGAGCTGCCGCCGCCGGGCGAGTACGGCGTCGGCATGATCTTCCTGCCCAAGGAGCACGCCTCGCGTCTCGCCTGCGAGCAGGAATTCGAGCGTGCGATCCGCGCCGAAGGCCAGGTGCTGCTGGGCTGGCGGGATGTGCCGGTCGACACGGAGATGCCGATGTCGCCCGCCGTGCGCAAGAAAGAGCCGATCATCAAGCAGGTCTTCATCGGCCGCGGCACCGACGTCATCGTGCAGGACGCGCTGGAACGCAAGCTGTACGTGATCCGCAAGACGGCCAGCGCAGCGATCCAGCGGCTGAAGCTCAAGCACAGCAAGGAATACTACGTTCCCAGCGTCTCGAGCCGCACCATCATCTACAAGGGCCTGCTGCTGGCCGACCAGGTGGGCGTGTACTACAAGGACCTGCAGGACCCGCGCTGCGCCTCCGCGCTGGGCCTGGTGCACCAGCGCTTCTCCACCAACACCTTCCCCGAGTGGCCGCTGGCGCACCCCTACCGCTACGTCGCCCACAACGGCGAGATCAACACCGTCAAGGGCAACTACAACTGGATGAAGGCGCGCGAGG
>JAJNBO010000248.1 GCA_021156245.1 Ramlibacter sp.
GGAGTCCGCCTTCCAGAAGGTGGCGTTGGCCGACCGGCCCTGCCCGCCCATGCGCGACTGCGCGATCAGCTTGGTGATCAGCACGTACCAGCTGGCCAGGGACATCACCACCAGCACTGCCAGCGTCGCGCGCGAGACGATGTCGCCCTGCGACCACAGCGCGCCGAGCCCATAGGGATTGCCGGCAGCGGCCGGCGCCTGGATGGGGGGAAGGCTGGATTGAGCGGCCGCCGGAACGCCGGTGGCGAGGAACAGGAAAGACGCGGCGATGAGGCGTTGCATGGACGGGCGCGGCTGGAAGGCCACCATTCTGCTGAAGAACAACATAATGCGCCATGGACAAGCGCTGGAGACCGAGCGTCACCGTGGATCGAAGAGGAAACCTCGGAGGGGCTGCGCATCAACAACCCGGCCGGTCACCTGGATCCCGGGGAAACGCCGGCCGAGGGCTGCGCGCGCGAGGCGCTGGAGGAGACCACCTGGTCCTTCACGCCGACCGCCCTGCTCGGCGTCTACATCTCCCGCTTCCAGCGCTCCACGACGGGCGAGGACATCACCTACCTGCGGTTCGCCTTCACGGGCGAACTCGGTGAACCGGTGCCGGGCCGCACGCTGGACCACGGCATCGTCCGCACGATGTGGATGTCCGTCGACGAGCTGCGCGCCACGGCCGACCGGCACCGCAGCCCGCTCGTGCTGCGCTGCCTGGAGGACTACTTGGCCGGCGTGCGCCATCCCTTGTCGGCCGTGTACTGCGATCCGAGCATCCGCGGGCCGGGGTACGACTACGACCAGCAGGGGGACGGGGAAGGGCAATAGGCCGTCACCCGCGAAAGCGGGAACCCAGGGCTTCCACGCCCCCGGATGCGGGAGCCCTGGTTCCCCGCCTCCGCGGGATGACGACTGGCTATTTCGCGCAGTTCCCCGACAACGCCCGCCCGATCACCGACGGCGCGGCGAGCAAGCCGCCCGCCTGCTGCGGCTTGTCCGGCGCGTGCAGGCAGTCATCCCGCCCTGCGCCTTCCATTCCTTCGGCCAGCGGATCCTTGGGCTTGCCGCGCCGCAGCTGCTCGTTGGCCATGTCCGCCAGGCTGCGCCGCTGCGTGTTCCACGGGCCCGGAACGATCTGGCGCGGCGCGGGCGGAAGGATCACGGGCGCAGGCGGCAGCGCCGGCGGCCGCGCCACGGCCGGCGGTGCGACGCCGGGTGCGCCCCAGCCGGGGGCGGGGGTGGCGGGAACCGGCGTCACGATGCCGGGTTGCGCGGGGCCCGGCGCGACCGGTGCGCTGGTCGCAGGTGCAACGGGGGCGGGCGCAGCAGGTGCGGGCGGAGCCGGCGCTGGCGCTGGCGCCGCTGGTGCGGGGGGCGCAGGTGCGGGCGCGGGCGCGGGTGCAGGGGCGGGTGCAGGCTCGGGCGATGGCACAGGGGCAGGCGCCGGGACGGGGACCGGCGCGGGAGTCGGTGCCGGCTGCGGAACCGGCATGGGTTCCGGCGTCGGCTCAGGTGCCGGTGCCGGTGCCGGTGCCGGTGTCGGTGTCGGTGTGGGTGTGGGTGCAGGTGCGGGCTCGGGCGCAGGCGCCGGTACGCGTTCGGGTTCCGGCGCGGGAGCAGGAACCGGCACAGGTGCGGGCGCGGGCGCGGGCGCAGGCGTCGGCGCTGGCACTGGCGCCGGGACGGGCACGGGCACGGGCACCGGCGGCGGCAACGGTGCGGGCTCTTCCGGTGCAGCGGCAGGCGTCGGCTCCGGCAGGGGCGCCGGCTCCGCGACCGGCGGCGCTGCCTGCGGCTCGGTGCGCACGCGCGGTGCGGTCGCGCTGTCCGGCTGCGACGTCTCGCGCCGCTGCCGCCGGGGCCGGGGTTCCGGCGGCGGCGCCAGCTCCGGCAACGTGTCGGTCACCTGCAGGGGGACACTGGATTCCGGACGGGCGCTGAACACCGGGGGCGGATCGCCCGGCGTTCCCGCCGTCGAAGGGGGCGTGATGGCGCGGCTGGGGCTTCGGTTCGCCGCGTTCTGCGCGGGTGCGGGCGGGGCGGAAGGCCGGGTCGCCTGCACCACCACGTAGCGCACCGCCTGCTGCACCGGCGCGTACTGCAGCAGCAGCCACACCAGCGCGACGTGCAGCGCCCCGCTCGCCAGCAGGGCCGGGGGCGACAGGCGCTGGCGCGGCAGCGCCACGGGGGTGGGCCGTTGAAGCATAGGGGCAAGGAGCCGCTGGGATAATCGCACACATGGGTCGCAAGCCGCGTGTCGTCGTCGGGCTGAGCGGGGGCGTGGACTCCGCGGTCAGCGCGTACCTGCTCAAGCAGCAGGGGTACGACGTCGTCGGCATCTTCATGAAGAACTGGGAAGACGACGACGACAGCGAGTACTGCTCGTCGAACGAGGACTTCGTGGATGCGGCCAGCGTGGCCGACGTCATCGGCATCGAGATCGAGCACGTCAACTTCGCGGCCGAATACAAGGATCGCGTGTTCGCCGAATTCCTGCGCGAGTACCAGGCCGGCCGCACGCCGAACCCCGACGTGCTGTGCAACGCCGAGATCAAGTTCAAGTCCTTCCTCGACCATGCCATGCGCGTGGGCGCGGAGAAGATCGCCACCGGCCACTACGCCCGCGTCCGCGAGCACGCCGGCCGCTTCGAGCTGCTCAAGGGCCTGGACGACAGCAAGGACCAGAGCTACTTCCTGCACCGCCTGAACCAGGCGCAGCTGTCGAAGACGCTGTTCCCGGTGGGTGAGCTGCGCAAGACCGAGGTGCGCCGGCTGGCCGAAGAGATCGGCCTGCCCAACGCAAAGAAGAAGGACTCCACCGGCATCTGCTTCATCGGCGAGCGGCCGTTCCGCGACTTCCTCAACCGCTACATCAGCAAGGAACCGGGCCCCATCAAGGACCCGCGCGGCCGCGTCATCGGCCAGCACCAGGGGCTGTCTTTCTACACGCTCGGCCAACGCCAGGGCCTGGGCATCGGCGGCGTGAAGGAACGCGGCGCGCAGCGCGGTGGCGGCGAGCACCAGCCCTGGTTCGTGGCGCGCAAGGACATGGCGAAGAACACGTTGTGGGTGGTGCAGGGCCACGACCATCCGTGGCTGCTGTCGTCCGAATTGCTGGCGGACGACGTGAGCTGGGTTGCGGGTGAACCCCCCGTGCCGGGCAGCTTCGGCGCGAAGACGCGCTATCGCCAGGCGGACGCCGCGTGTTCGCTGTCGAACGGCCCGGAGGGCTTCCGCCTCGCCTTCGACGATCCGCAATGGGCCGTCACCCCCGGGCAGTCCGCCGTGCTGTACGACGGCGAGGTCTGCCTGGGCGGCGGCGTCATCGCCTCCGCGCTCGAGGCCGTGCCCGCCTAGCCGGGCTGCCCGCTTTCCTTCGGATCCGACTCCAGTTGCTTGCGGCCTTCGCGCGCGAGCCGCGCCGTTTCGTCGAGGACCCTGTCCTCCGACGCGGCCGGCATGGCCTCGTCCTCACGCATGGGCTTGTCCTGCTCCGACGGGTCGCGGGTGGTCTGATCGGCCATGGGATGCTCCTGGATGGGAGACCCATTGTTGAGGGCGGCCGGCGCAGCGAAGTCGGCAGCGCGCTCCAGCCTCCGTCGGTGCCGGACTACTGCGTGATCGCAGGCCGATCGTGACGGCGAAGCGACAACCAGGCCGTGCCTGGGGGGCAAACGTGCTGAAGTGCACGCGTGTTACACCCGCTGGCTCCTACACTTTGTTGCATGCACGTGCAGCTCCAGGATCATCCCGACGAACTCCAGCGCGCCTACGCGATCGCGACGCCCGCGGCGCGGCTGCGCGCCATCAAGCAGCGCCTGGCCAGCGCGCACGCCGAAATGGCATCCACGCGCCTGGTGACCGTGGTCGCCGCCGTGGAGGCGCTGGCGCGATCGCTGGTGGTGCACTCGTTCGGGCGCCCGCCGCAAACCGCCGAGATGCGGCACCGGCAGTTCCGCGACCTGGGTCCGATCGAACTGACGGAAGAAGTGCTGCGCCTGCGGAGTGCCGGCCGCGCCGCATTGCACTTCGAGGGGGACACCTGGTCGCTGTTCGAAACCGCCGTGCGCTATCGGGACCTGATCGTGCATGAATGCACGTACGTCGGCCAGGATCGCATGGCCCACCTGCTCACCGCCGCCGACGACGTGCTGCGCGGACTGATCGAACTGGCCGGGCTCGAAGGCGGGCCGCGCACCGTCGGCTGACCGAGCCGGTCAGGCGCGCGACCAGCGCCGCACCGGCTGCCGCCTGGCCCCGCGCCCCAGGTTGGCCGTCACCAGCGCAGTGGCCAGCGTCACCAGCCACGACAGGTACACCCAGAGCAGGAACACGGGCAGCAGCGCGAACGCACCGTACACCGCCTTGTACGTCGGCACGTGCAGCAGGTACGCGGCGAAACCCCGCTTGCCCAGTTCGAACGCGATGCTCGCCAGCAGGCCGCCGACGATGGCGTCGCGCTTGCGCACCTGCGTGTTGGGCACGAAATAGAACAGCCCGGCCATCGCGATCGCGCCGATGAGGACGGGGCCGAGGTTCAGCACGAACGAGGCCTGCGGCGACAAGGTGCCGACCAGCCCGATCGAGGCGCGCAGCACCTGCGAGGTAGCCCACAGGCTGGCGCCCAGCGCCAGCGGCCCGAGCGACAGCACCAGCAGGTACAGGCCGAAGCGTTTGAGCAACGGTCGGTCCTTTTTCACCAGCCAGATGCGGTTGAGCGCGTTCTCCACGGTCAGCAGCATCAGCACCGCGCTCGCCACGAGGAACAGGAAGCCCACCAGCGTGAGCCCGCCCGCGTTGGCCGCGAAGTGCTGCAGGTGGCGCAGCACCGCACGCGAGATGTCCGCCGGCAACAGCACCTTCAGCAGGTGCTCGTTGAGCGCGTCCTGCACGGGCCGGAACACGGGAAAGCGCGCGAACAGCGCGAAGCAGACCGCCAGCAGGGGCACGACCGAGAGGACGGTGGTGAAGGTCAGGCTGCCGGCGACCTGGGGCAGGCGCTCTTCCCTGGCGCGTTGGACGGTGAGTTGGGTCAGGCGGATCATGCCGCGCCGGTGTCCTGCGAAATATGCAGGTATTCTGCCGCACTGCGGCTGAGCTGCCGCGGCCGGAACCTTCCATGCCACGCAAATACGACAACGCCATCGTCACCGGCACCGGCGCCTGCGGCGGCCTCGGCCACGCGCTCGCGTCCGAACTGATCGCGAGCGGGGCCCGCGTCGCCCTGGTCGGATTGCAGGTGCCGGTGCTCGAGCGGCTGGCGTCGGCCGCGCCGGAGCGCTGCGCGATCTACACGCCCGACGTCACGGACTCCACGGCGATGCAGGCGATGGCCGCCGACTGGATGCAGCGTCACGGCACGCCCGACCTCGTGATCGCCAACGCAGGAGTCGCGGGAGGATTCGACCCTGCCGAGGCCGGCGACCTGCCAGTGCTGCGCCGCATGCTGGAGATCAACCTGCTGGGAGTCGCCGCCACTTTCCAGCCGTTCCTCGCGCCGATGAAAGCGGCGCGCCGCGGCAGCCTGGTCGGCATGGCCAGCATCGCCGGCTGGCGCGGCATGCCGGGCAACGCCGCATATTGCGCGAGCAAGGGCGGCCTGATCCGCTATTTGGAAAGCGTGCGGGCGGACCTGCGGGGCACCGGCCTGCACGTCTGCACCGTCAGCCCCGGCTACATCCGCACGCAGCTCACGGCCGGCAACCGGTTCACCATGCCGGGGCTGATGGAAGCGGACGACGCCGCGCGCGAGCTTCTTCAACGTGCGGCGCTCGGGCAGGAGCACGTGGTGCTGCCGCGCCGCATCGGCTGGCTGTCACGCGCGCTGTCGTTGTTGCCGGCGGCCGTCCACGACCGCCTGTTGAACGGCCAGCCGCGCAAGCCGCGCGTCGGCGAGCCAGGCAGCACCGCGATCCCGGGACTGAAGAAGAACGAGTGAAAAACGCAACATGACGACGACGACGGAGACGAACCGGCCCATAGCCTTGATCGGCGCGGGGCCCAGCGGCCTGGCGGCGGCGCGCAACCTGCAGAAGGCCGGCCTCGCTTTCCAGGGCTTCGAAGCCCACACGGACGTCGGCGGCCTGTGGGACATGGCCAATCCGCGCAGCACCGTCTACCACTCGGCGCACCTGATCTCCAGCAAGCGCACGACCGAGTTCGCCGAGTTTCCCATGGGCGAACACGTGGCCGACTATCCGAGCCACCGTGACCTGCGCGACTACTTCGTCGCCTTCGCAGACCGTTTCGACCTGCGCCGCCACTTCCGCTTCGGCGCCCGGGTGCGGAAGGTGGAGCCGCTGGACGACAGCGCCGCACCGCCGTGGCGGGTGACCTGGACGGACGCAGGCGGTGGCACGCACAGCGAGGTGTTCAGTGGCGTCGTGATTGCGAACGGCACGCTTGCGGAACCCTCCATGCCGAAGTTCGAAGGCCGTTTCGACGGCGAGCTGCTGCACACCGCGGCTTACAAGCACCCGCAGATGTTCACCGGCAAGCGCGTGCTGGTGGTGGGCGCGGGCAATTCGGGCTGCGACATCGCCGTCGACGCGGTGCACTACGCGCGCAGCGTCGACATCTCCGTGCGGCGCGGCTACTACTTCGTGCCGAAGTACGTGTTCGGCAAGCCGGCGGACACCCTCGGCGGCAAGATGAAGCTGCCGCCGTGGCTGAAGCAGAAGATCGACGCGATGGTGCTGCAGTGGTTCACCGGCGACCCGGTGCGCTTCGGCTTCCCGCGGCCGGACTACCGCATGTACGAGTCGCATCCGGTGGTGAACTCGCTGATCCTGCACCACATCGGCCATGGCGACATCAACGTGCGGCCCGACATCGAGCGCCTCCACGGGCGCACGGTGCACTTCAAGGACGGCAGCGCGCGCGACTACGACCTGGTGCTGTGCGCCACCGGCTACAAGTTGCACTACCCCTTCATCGACCCGGCCCTCCTCAACTGGAAAGGCATGGCGCCGCAGCTGCACCTGAACATCTTCCCGCCGCGACATGACAACCTGGCCGTCATGGGGATGATCGAGGCCAGCGGCATCGGCTGGCAAGGCCGCTACGAGCAGGGCGAACTGGTCGCCCGGTTCTTCAAGGCGCGTGCCGAAGGCTCGCCGAAGGCCGACGCGCTGCGCCACGCCAAGGCCGGCCCGCCGCCCGACGTGAGCGGAGGCTATCGCTACCTGAAGCTGGAGCGCATGGCCTACTACGTCCACAAGGACACGTACCGCGAAGCCGTGCGGCGTGCCGCCGCGTCCCTCGCCTGAGTTTCCAAGGAGCCGCCCATGCTGCCCGTCGACGAGATCCGCCTCAACTTCAACCCGGCCTCGCTGGTCGTGCTGAACATCGTGCTGGGCTTCCTGATGTTCGGCATCGCGCTGGACACGCGGGTGGCGGACTTCCGCCGCGTGCTGCGGATGCCGGGGGCGATGGCGGTCGGCATCGCGGCGCAATTCCTGGTGCTGCCGGCGGTGACGTTCGTGTTGACGCTGGTCCTGCAACCGGCGCCGAGCATCGCGCTCGGCATGATCCTGGTGGCGTGCTGCCCGCCGGGGAACGTGAGCAACATCCTCACGCACCGGGCCGGCGGCAACGTCGCGCTCTCCGTATCGATGACGGCCGTGTCGAACGCGCTCGCCATCGTGCTGATGCCGCTGAACTTCGCGTTCTGGGGAGCGCTGCATCCCACGGCGGCGCCCCTGCTCAAGCAGATCGCGCTGGACCCGGTGGAGATGGGCGGGCACATCGTGGCCATCATCGGCATCCCGTTCGTGCTGGGCATCCTCTGCGCCGAGAAACTTCCCCGCCTGACCGACCGCATCCGCAAGCCCGCGCGCATCCTCAGCTTCCTCTGCCTCGTCCTCTTCATCCTGGGCGCCGTGGCGGGCAACTGGCGCTACTTCCTCGACTACGTCGGACTCGTGCTGCTGGCCGTCGCCATCCACGATGCGCTGGCGTTCGGCACCGGCTGGGTGTGCGCCCGGGCCAGCGGCCTGGGCGACTATGACCGCCGCGCCGTCGCGATCGAGGTCGGCATCCGCAATGCCGGCCTCGGCCTCGTGCTGATCTTCAGCTTCTTCGGCGG
>JAJNBO010000249.1 GCA_021156245.1 Ramlibacter sp.
GCAGTTTGCATGCCAACCGGGCAAACCAGCAGGCCGGCCGCGCCATAATGACGCCCTCGCCGCCGTAGTTCAATGGATAGAACGAGCGCCTCCTAAGCGCTAGATGCAGGTTCGATTCCTGCCGGGGGCGCCAGATTTCTCGTGCCAGGGACACGCGGCCCCAGGGAGAGGCGCGGAGCCGCCACCGACCGGCACGATCTCCCGTCCGCGCTCACGCGCGGGTTCAGCGCGCCGGTGCGGCCTGCACCAGCTGCTGCCGCAGGGCCCGCAGTTTCTGCTTGAGCGGCCTGGCGTTCTCCGGGCCGACCCGGACCAGCACTTTCTGTCCGGCGGACAGGGCCTCGAGCTGCGGATCGGCGAACTCGTAGCGCACCCACGGCCGCGTCGACGGAATCGGCCCCTTCACTTCGGTGAGCCGGACCTCGGGCGCCGCGCCGGGTTCGGGGGTCGCCAGGAGCTGGTCGATCACTGCGACGACGCGGTCATTCAGGTAGCGGTCGCCCATGCCGAGCTGCCGCCACACACCCTCCAGCACCGGATACATGCGCGTGTACAGGCGCACTGCGCTGTCGGTATCGACTGCCGTGGCGAAGGCCACGAAGCGCGCATAGCGTTTCGCATTGGCCGCGGAGATGACTTCGGTGCCGTCCGCGCGCGTCTCCACGGTGAAGCGCCCGCCCATCGGCTGCAATGGCCATGCCGAAGGCGGCGCGTGCGCGCGCCCCAGGTTGTCGAGCGTGGCGACGAAGCGCCGCGGGAAATCCTCCAGCTCCAGGAACTCCGATGCCTGCGGGCCGAAGAGGTGGGCCAGCGCGGCCGGGATGTCCTGCGCCTGCAGCGGCCCCGCGGGCTCCTCCGGGGCGGGCACCGGATGGAGGACGGACGGCGTCGGCGCGGCGGGAGGCGCCACCGGGGCTGGCGCAGGCCGTTGCGGCGCGGTAGCGACCACGGGCTCGACGCGCTGCGACCACCACAGCCAGCCTGCGATCACGCCCAGGCCGAGCAGGACGCCGGCCACGATCGGCAGGACGCGTTTGCGCGGGGGCCGGGCCTGCCTGCGTTCTTCGGGATCGAGCCGGATCTCCGGCGGTGGGGAAGGGGTCATGCGGCCATGCTGCCCCGTCCGGAGCGGGAGTCAAGCAAGCCCGCGCAACCGCTGGGGTCAGAGCGGGTCGGAACGGCGGCGACGGAAGAACAGGGCGGCCAGCACTGCAGCGATCACCGCACCGATGAGCACGCCGACGAGCAGCGAGCTCGTGCTGCCTTCCACCTTGCGCTCGGCCGGCGCACCGGATCCCATGTTGCGCGTGTCCTCGCCAGCCGGCCGCGTTTCGACGGGAGTGGTGGTCGGCGAGCTGGGGGGTGTGGCATTTGCCGAGGTACGGCTCTCCGGGGAGGTCTCGGCGGGCCGCGGCAGCTCGCCGTCGCGCGCATTGCGGCCCGCGCGCGGACGGTCGCCGCGAGCCTCGCGGGCTTCCAGCCGCTCCAGCCGCTTGCGCAGGTTGGTCACCGCCTTTTCCCGCGCGAAGGGCAGGCCGGGCGCGAGACGCTCGGCTTCCTGCAGCTCGGCCCGGGCGGTGGCGAGGTCGCGGTCGCGGGAGGCCAGCTGCGCCTTCACGAAGTGCGCGCGCGCATTGTTGGGGTTGCGCTGGATGACCTCGTCGATCATGGCGCGCGCCTTGGGCAGGTCGCCATCCCGGGCGGTCTGGTTCACTTCCCGCAGCGACGGGGCGCCGCCGCCGGCGCCGCGCTCCTGGCGCTCCTGCGCGGACACCGGCTCGTCCACATCGAGGTCATCGGAGCGTTGCTGCGCCTGCGCGCCCAGGCTCATCAGCCCCAGCAGCAGCACGGCCAGGAAGGTATGGATGCGTGTCATGGATTCTCCCGGAAGGCTCCGATGATGCCGTGCGAAACGGCCGGCCCTGTCGGCCAGCCCATGCAGCCGAGGTAGGAGAGGGCGGGCGGCTACTTCACCAGCAGGCGCATCGCTTCTTCGAGGCCCTTGATGGTGAGCGGATACATCCGGTGGTTCACCAGCTGCTGGATCACGCTGATGCTTTGCCGGTACTGCCAGACGCCTTGCGGCTCCGGATTGATCCAGACAAACTTGGGGAAGGCGTTCGTCAGGCGCTGCATCCATTCGGCGCCCGCTTCCTCGTTGTTGTATTCGACGCTGCCGCCCGGCTGCAGGATCTCGTACGGGCTCATCGTCGCGTCGCCCACGAAGATCAGCTTGTAGTCCTTGTTGTACTTGCGGATGATGTCCCAGGTCGGGAACTTCTCGCTGAAGCGCCGCCGGTTGTTCTTCCACATGAAGTCGTAGACGCAATTGTGGAAGTAGTAGAACTCCAGGTGCTTGAACTCCGCCTTCGCCGCGGAGAACATCTCCTCGACGCGGTGGATGTGTTCGTCCATCGTGCCGCCCACGTCCATGAGCAGCAGCACCTTCACGTTGTTGTGGCGCTCGGGCACCATCTTGATGTCCAGCCAGCCGGCGTTGGCCGCGGTGGACTTGATGGTGTCGTCCAGGTCCAGCTCCTCCGCCGCGCCCTCGCGCGCGAACTTGCGCAGCCGCCGCAATGCGATCTTGATGTTGCGCGTGCCCAGCTCCTGGCTGTCGTCGTAGTCCTTGTAGGCGCGCTGGTCCCAGACCTTCACGGCGCTTTTGTTGCGGCCCTTGTCCTGCCCGATGCGGATGCCCTGCGGGTTGAAGCCATAGGCGCCGAAGGGAGAGGTGCCGCCCGTGCCTATCATCTTGCTGCCGCCTTCGTGCCGGTCCTTCTGCTCCTCGAAGCGCTTCTTCAGCGTCTCCATCAGCTCGTCCCAGCCCATCGCCTCGATCTTCGCCTTCTCCTCTGGCGAGAGTTCGAGCTCCAGGTTCTTGCGCAGCCACTCCAGCGGGATGTCCTTGGTGAAGTCGGCGACCAGCTCCACGCCCTTGAAGTAGGCCGCGAAGGCGCGGTCGAACTTGTCGTAGTGCTTCTCGTCCTTCACGAGCGAGGTGCGGGCGAGGTAGTAGAAGTCGTCGACGCTCCAGGCGTCGTCGCTGCGCGGGCCCACGACGCCTTCCTTCAACGCCTCGACCAGCGTCAGGTATTCCTTGACGGACACGGGCAGCTTGGCGCTGCGCAGGGTGTAGAAGAAGTCGATCAGCATCGCTGGTCTCCTAGCGTTCGCGCGCCAGCTGGTACTGCAGGTGCGCCTTGACCTCGCGCCATTCGCCGGCGGCCAGGCTGTACATGACGGTGTCGCGCACCGTGCCATCGCGGCGCAGCGCGTGGTGGCGCAGCACGCCGTCCTTGCGCGCGCCCAGCCGCTCGATGGCGCGCTGGCTCGCGTGGTTGTAGTTGTCGGTGCGCCAGCCCACCAGCTGCGCGCCCAGCGTCTCGAAGGCGTGCTGCATCAGCAGCAGCTTGGCCGTGGTGTTGACGTGCGTGCGTTGCCAGCTCTTGCCGTACCACGTGTAGCCGATCTCCAGCCGCTCCACGGCGGGCACGATGTCGTGGTACCGCGTGCTGCCGATCACGCGGCCGCTGGCCACGTCGACCACCACGAATGGCAGCATGTGCCCGTCTTGCCGGCCCTTCAGGGCCGCGGCCACGTACGCGGCCGTCTCTCCCGGTGCGGGCACCGACGTGACGCGCAGGTTCCAGAGCTCGCCATCGCGCGCGGCGGCTTCGAGGCCGGCCACGTGATCGGCGGCCAGGGGCTCCAGCCGCAAGCTGGCGGAAGACAGGGTGACGGGCTCGGGCTTCTGCATCGCGCGCTCACTGTCCCTTGTTGTGCGCCGCGTTGATGCTGGCGCCACCCCAGCCGTCGGCCGTGAAGGCGACCTTCACGGGCACTTCCTCGCCGCAGGCGTCGAACGTCCAGAACTCCGTCCACTCGCCCTTCACCAGGTAGGTCTTCTCCACCATCCTGCCGGTGAGCGGCAGGTATTCGGGATCGCGGATGTCGGTGGCGCTCACGGTCTTGAGGGTGGCCTTGTCGCACTTGCCCGCCGTCTGCACGGCGTGGCCCGCAAGCGCCGCGGCGGTGGCAGGCTGGTAGGCGTCGAGGAAGGCGCGCACGGACGCCTTGGTCGCGGGGGCGGTCCGCTCGATGACGGCGGCTTCGCGCGCCATCTTCTCCAGGGCCGGGCTGCGGCCGCCATTGCGCAACAGCAGGGTGGTCATGGCGCGCACGCGCGCCACGTTCTGGGGCGCCACGGTGTCGTAGAAGTAGCTGGCCAGCAGCACGGCGGCGCCCGGATGGCCCTTGCCGGCCGCGAAGGCGAGCCCGTCGATCGCGGCGACCTGCCCGGTGCGCTCCGACAGCGGGCGTTCCCCCAGCTTGCGGTAGGCCTCGAGGTCGACCTTGCCGTCGCGGCGGTACACGTTGGCGGGGTCGTTGCTGAACGCCATGTACAGCGCGAAGCCACCGGTGGGCTCGCCGAGTTCCAGCGACTTCGCGGAGAGTTCGCGGGCTTCCGCGAAGCGGCGCTCGCTGGGCGTGATGCCGGTGAGCACGCACTGCGCGCGCTGCGCCAGGCCGCGGCCGTCGGTGGGAGCCTCCGGCAGCGCCGCGCAGAGCTGGCGCAGTTCCGACGAAGGCGAGGATGCCGGGGGCAGGGGCGCCGGGGCCTGCGCGTGCGCGGCGGCAGCCGCCAGCCAGGCGGCATGGAGGAGCAGGCGCGCGGTGCGCATCATGCGCGCTTCAGCGGTTGTGCCGCTGCATGAAGACGAGCTTCTCGAACAGGGTGACGTCCTGTTCGTTCTTCAGCAGGGCGCCCACCAGCGGCGGCACGGCGACCTTGTCGTCCTTGCTTTGCAGCGCCTCGACCGGGATGTCCTCGGCCACCAGCAGCTTCAGCCAGTCCAGCAGCTCCGAGGTGCTGGGCTTCTTC
>JAJNBO010000250.1 GCA_021156245.1 Ramlibacter sp.
GTGGGCGGGCGCATGCAGACGGCAGCCCGGGCCTGCGGCGTGATGCGCGCGGCATTGCGCGCGGCCATTGCCTACGGACGAGATCGCAGGGTGTTCGGCCAGGCCCTGGCGGACTACCCCTTGACGCGTGCCAAGCTCGCCCGCATGGGCGCGCGGCTCGCTGCTTGCCGGCAACTGGCGTGCGCCGTCGCGCAGCAGGTGGACCGCGGCGAGGGCCGCATGGAAGCCAGCCTGGTCAAGCTGCTGGCCTGCCGCTCCGCCGAAATGGTGACGCGCGAGGCGTTGCAGCTGCACGGCGGCATGGGCTACGCGGAGGAGAGCGCGGTCAGCCGCTACTTCGTCGATGCGCGGGTGCTCTCGATCTTCGAAGGGGCGGAAGAGACGCTGGCGCTGAAGGTGGTGGTGCGCAGCCTGCTGGAGCGCGCGCTGGGCATCGCCGGAGCGGCGGCATGAGCGCGGGACTGCTTTCCGGCATGCGGGTGGTCGAAGCCGCCGCATTCGTGGCGGCGCCATTGGGCGGCATGACGCTGGCGCAAATGGGCGCAGACGTGATCCGCATCGACACGCTCGGCGGCGGCCTCGACTTCCGTAGATGGCCCGTCACGGAGGACGGCACCAGCCTGTTCTGGTGCGGCCTGAACAAGTCCAAGCGCTCGGTGGCGCTGGACCTGCAGTCACCGCAGGGCCGCGAGATCGCGATGGCGCTGGCCTGCGCGCCGGGCGACGACGCCGGCATCTTCCTCACCAACTTCCCGCCGCGCGGCTGGCTGGACTACGACAAGCTGCGCGCGCGCCGCGCCGACCTGATCCAGCTGACGCTGCAGGGGGATCGCCACGGCGGCTCCGCGGTCGACTACACCGTGAACGCCCGCGTGGGCGTACCCGGCATCACGGGTGATCCGCGCAGCATGGAGCCGGTGAATCACGTGCTTCCGGCCTGGGACCTCGTCACAGGGCAGACGGTCGCGGTCGGCCTGCTCGCGGCCGAGCGTCACCGCCGGCGCACCGGTGAAGGACAGCACGTCAAGCTGGCGTTGCAGGACGTCGGCCTCGCCGTCATGCAGCATCTCGGCTTCATCGAAGAAGCGCGTCGTGGCCAGCCGCGCCAGCGGCATGGCAACGAGCTGTTCGGCGCGTTCGGCCGCGACTTCGTCTGCGCGGGCGGCGAGCGCGTGATGGTGGTCGGGCTCACGGGCAAGCAGTGGCGCACGCTCTGCGAGGCTTTGGGCATCCAGGCGGAAGTCGATGCCTTGGGATCGCGTCTCGGGCTCGACTTGTCTGAGGAAGGCAACCGCTTCCGTGCCCGGCGCGAACTGGGAGAGATCGTCGGCGGGCGCATCGCCGCGCGATCGTTCGCCGACCTCGCGGCGGAGTTCGACGGGCTCGGCGTCTGCTGGGACCGCTACCAATCGCTCGACGAGCTGGTGAAGAACGATCAGGAGTGTTCGCCGGCCAATCCGATCTTCCAGACGATCGAACAACCCGGCGTGGGAGAGATGCTGGCGGCGGGACTGCCGCTCGACTTCTCCGCCGTGCCACGCGTGCCCGCCGAACCAGCGCCGCGGCTCGGACAGCACACCGAGCAGGTGCTGCACGAGGTGATCGGCATGCCGGCCGGCGAGTTCGGCCGCCTGCACGACGCCGGCATCGTGGCGCAAGCGGTTTGACCAGGGGTTCGGCAGGGCAGGCTAGGACGTGGCTCGTGCCGCCAGCCACGCCAAGAGCAGGAGCAGTACCGCACCCGCGCCATACAACCATCGCCGAGCGGACGGGGCCGGCTTCGTCTGGGGGCCAGGCGTTTCCGAGAATGCCGTCCCCATCGGGGCGGTAGCGCGGGGCGAAGGCTCCTCCATGACCGTCCCGGCGGGTGGCCGACGCGCATCGAGCTCCGCCCGAAAGCGCGCGAAGAAGTCATCCGCGGTTTTCTTTGCCGCAGCCAGCACCAGGCGAGAGCCGATCTGCGCCAATTTTCCACCCACTTCGGCAGCCGTGGCGTATTCCAGCAAAGTGCCGTCGCCAGTCGCCGACAGCTGCACTTCGGCCGAACCCTTGCCAAAGCCGACGGCCCCGCCGTTGGCATCGAAGGTGAGCGTGTAGCCCTGCAGCGGACGTACGTCGGAAAGACGCAGACGACCGCTGAACCTGGCCTTGAAGGGGCCGACGGCGGACAGGACGACGACGGCATACTCTCCGTCGGCGGCAGGGTCCAACGATTCGCATCCCGGGATGCAGGCGCGGAGCAGGTCCGGATCATTGAGTCCGGCCCAAACGACTGCGGGCGCGTGCGCCAGCGATTGGTTTCCACTGAGTTGCATTCAGAGTCAGGCCTGCGTCTGCAAAGCCGCCAGGTAATCGGTATAGAAGGTGTGCCGGGCGCTGCCCGGCTCGCAGGGGAGTTCCGCCACGACGGCGGGGATCCCGGGGGGCCAGTCGGAAACAGTCTCACGGGCCGCGCCCGGGGGGCTCATCAACAGGATCGACACGGTGGTGGCGCAAGCGTCACGTGGCGCGAGCCGCACGAGTGCGGCTGCGTGTTCGCTGCCCGCAAACCAGGCCAGGCGCCCACACGGTTGCATGCGCCCTTGCGCCGATGGGGGCAGCAGACGCGCCATCCGGTCCGGTTCGCACGCGAGAGTCTTCCAGTTCACCGAAAGCTCGATGCTGTGGCGCATCGTGCGGGCGTGCGGCAGCCAGTCGGCGGTGTCCGGCGCGACAGGCTCCGTCTCGGGCTTTTGCAAGGACGGATGCAGGTAGACGAGTCCTCCGACGAGCGCCACTCCGTAGCGTTGCAGGCAGGGAGCGCCGCTCATGGCCGGCAGCTGGGGCTGGCGCAGTTCCCCGTCCAGCCCGTATCGCCATGCGTGGTACTTGCACAAGAGCTCCGCACCGTTGCTCGGGTCGCCCGCCTCCACGATGGGATAGCCGGCATGCAGGCACCGGTTCCGGAAGGCCAGCACCTTTGCGTCGGTGTGCCGCACCAGCAAAAATTCACGTGTGGCGACGCTGCAGCGGATGCGATCTCCAGCGGACCCGAGCTCGCTCGCATGGGCAACAGGGATCCAGTCCTGGAACAAGTACTGCCGAAGTTCCAGCACGAGCACCGCAGGGTCGGTAAGAAGCTCCCCGGAGGGGAGCACGGGCCCTGCGGAGGAGAGCGCCTCTTTGAGGCCTGTGACGGCCGCGGGGACGGACACGGCGATGTTCTTAAAGCTTTGCGCCTACCCAGCCGTGTGCACTGACGTCCACGATGATTCCGTCCGGGATCTTGTACTTCACTTCATAGAACAGTTCCTTGCGATCTTCCGGGTCCGGAGGAAGGCCCAGCATGTGACGGCCCCCGTTCTGCAGGATCTTGTCGTCGATCTCCTTCAGGTCTTCCACCCAGAAACCCATGTGATTGATGCAGATCATGTCCTTGCCGCCCGGCACACCCGCGGACTTGTCGTCCTTGAAGTTCAGCACGGCGAGATTGATCGTCCCGTCGGAGAGGAATACGCCGGTGGAGAGCGGCGACTCGGTCGTTCCGACCTGTTCCATCCCGAAGGTGTCGATGAAGAATTTGGCGGTCTGTTCCGGATTGGGAACCATGATCGCGATGTGGCGAAGTTTCGGCATCTCTGTCTCGCGGCCTGTTGAAGGAGCGCGGAGTTTAGGAGCCGGGCGCTGCTAGGATCAAATAGGGAATTCGAATCTCGTGATCCGTTCTGCTTATCGGTACGCGCTGCGCAGACCTGATAGCTGCGGTTTATGGGCGCATCCGCAAAATGTATTTGATCTGCATTCACGCCTGCTCCTAAAGTGAGTGCAACCGAAAGCGTCATGAAGTTCCCGCAATTCAGCTACACCAAACCGGCGTCCTTGTCGCAGGCCCTGCAGATCCTGGCCGACGGGGGCGACGACGTGGTTCCGATTGCCGGCGGGCAAAGCCTGCTCGCCGGCCTCAGCATGCGCATCGCGTATCCCAGGATGCTGGTCGATCTGGCAGGCTTGCCGGACCTGAAGGGCATCCGGCACGACCCGCGCACCAACATGGTCGTCATCGGCGCCATGACCCGGCACGTGGAAGTGGCCAACTCCCCCGTGATCCGCGAGCACTTGCCCCTGCTCACCGACGCCATGAAGCTCGTCGCCCACGTCGCGGTGCGCAACCGCGGAACCCTTGGCGGAAGCCTTGCGTACGCCGACCCGGCTGCCGAGATGCCCGCGTGCGCGGTGGCCCTGGATGCAACCCTCACCATTGCAGGTGCCACCGGTACCCGCATCGTGCGCGCCCGCGATTTCTTCACGGGCCTGCTGGAAACCGATCTGCGTGCGGGGGAGCTGATCCTCGACGTGCGCTATCCCGTCCCGGGCTCCGGCCATCTCCACGCGATCCTGGAGTTCAGCCGGCGCGCGGGCGACTTCGCGCAGGCCGGCGTGGTCGTCGCCGCAAAGGTGCAGCGCGCTACCTTGAGCGACCCGTGCTTCGTCTATTTCGGCTGCGTCGACCGCGCCCGCGTCGCGGCGAAAGTGGGCCAACTGCTGGCCGGACGGCCCTTTCCCCTGTCCGCGCCGGCGGGCCTGGATGAAGCGGTGGCTGCGGAGATCCAGCCCAGCGACTCGCCTGGTTCCCGCGCCGACACCAAGGCCGAGTGGGCGCGCGTGCTCACGCGGCGCGTCATGAAGACCCTCAGCGAGAAAGCAGTCCCTTGAAGAATCTTGCTCACACGATGCCGATCGTAGCGGTGGTGAACGGCTCCTCCGTCACCGCCGAAGTCCGGACCCGCCAGCACCTGGCCGACTTCGTGCGCGACGACCTCGGACTGACCGGAACCCACCTCGGCTGCGAGCACGGCGTGTGCGGCAGCTGCTCCGTCGTGCTC
>JAJNBO010000251.1 GCA_021156245.1 Ramlibacter sp.
CAAGGCCGAGAAGATGATCACCGACAACCGGGTGCTGTTCCACCGCGTGGCCAACACGCTGAACTACCTGGACATCAAGACGGTGGTGGTCTCCTGCGGCACCTGCTACGACCAGCTGCAGGGCTACGAGTTCGACAAGATCTTCCCCGGCTGCCGGATCATCGACATCCATGAGTACCTGCTGGAAAAGGGCATCAAGCTCGCTGGCACGGACGGCTACCTGTACCACGACCCCTGCCACACGCCGATGAAGCTGCAGGAGCCGCTGAAGACGGTGAAGGCGCTGGTGGGCGAGAACGTGCGCAAGTCCGAGCGTTGCTGCGGCGAGTCCGGCACCTTCGGCGTGACGCGCCCCGACATCGCCACGCAGGTGCGCTTTCGCAAGGAAGAAGAGCTGCGCAAGGACGAGGCCGCGCTGCGCGCCGAGGGCGTCGTGGCCGACAAGGGCAACATCAAGATCCTCACCAGCTGCCCGAGCTGCCTGCAGGGCCTCACGCGCTACAACCACGACCTGCAGAACGGCCTGCTCGAGGCCGACTACATCGTGGTGGAGATGGCCAACAAGATCCTGGGGCCGGACTGGATGAAGAACTACGTGCGCGCCGCCAACGACGGTGGCATCGAGCGGGTGCTGGTGTGAAGATTGCCGGCTGCCCGCTCTGCGACGACGCGGGTGGCCGCGTGGTCCTGCAGACCCCGCGCTGGCGGCTGGTGCACGCGAGCGAGCCGGGCTTGCCCGCCTTCTATCGGCTCGTGTGGCAGGAACACGTCAAGGAGTTCTCGCAGCTCCCGGCCGCGGACCGCAACGCGTGCATGGACGTCCTGGTGACGGTGGAACAGTCGTTGCTGCGGCACCTGCAGCCGGACAAGGTGAATCTCGCCACGCTGGGGAACGCAGTGCCCCACCTGCATTGGCACGTGATCGCGCGCTTTGCCTGGGACACCCATTTCCCGGGCGCCGTCTGGGCCGCCCCGCAGCGTGCCGCCGACGAACGGCGCATCGCGGAAGTCACCGCGCGCCTGCCGGCTCTCGAAGAGGACCTGCTGGCCAGCCTGCGAGCCGCCTGAAAACGGACGCCGTCGTGAATTCGCGCACGATGGGGTCGGGGCGCGCCCCTGAATCCGGTGGTGCGACTCATCCGCAAGCGTGTATAAACCCCGGGGAGAGATTCCGGTTGCAACACCGGTTACCGGAGGTTCGTCATGCTCGCCGTACAACATCGACTCCAATGGCTTGCGTCGCTTGCCGCCGTGGTTCTGCTGACCCCGAATCTGGCCCGCGCCCAGGCGGGTGAGGTGGAGTTCTCTCGCGGCGTGGGCTTTGCCCAGACCGCTGGCGAAGGGCCCCGCACGCTGGGCAAGGGCCTGCCGCTCAAGGAAGGCGACCGGCTGACCACCTCCGAAGGCGCCTCCGCCATCATCAAGCTGCAGGACGGCACCCGAATGACGGTGCGCCCGAACTCCGAGCTCGTGCTGCAGCAATACCAGTTCCGCGAGAACGCGCCGGACAACGGCTTCCTGATGCAGCTGGTGCGCGGCGGCTTCCGTGCCGTCACCGGCCTGATCTCCAAGAACTCGCCGAACGCGGCGCGCATCCAGACCAACACCGCCACCATCGGCATCCGCGGCACCGACTTCGATGCCCGCGTTTGCGTGCAGGAGTGCGGCGCCGAATCCGCGGCGATCCAGGAAACCGCGCGCCCCAACGCGGTGCAGGCCAGCGCCAAGCTGGTGGGCGTGCAGGGCGAGGTGCACGCGGTGGACGCTGGCGCGCAGCGCCGCCGCATCGTCGAAGGCGGGAGCATCTATCCTGGCGACGTTGTCGAGACGCCGCGCGGCGGCCAGGCCGTGCTGGCCTTCCGCGACGAGAGCCGCGTCACGCTGGGCGCGAACACCCGCTTTCGCATCGACAACTTCGTCTATGACGAGAACAACGCGGGCGATGGCCGCTTCCTCGCCTCCATCCTGCGCGGCTCGGTGCGCACCCTGACGGGGCAGATCGCCAAGGCCAACGGCCGCAACGTGGCCTTCAGCACCGCCACTGCCGCCATCAGCGTTCGCGGCACCGGCTTCGACGTGGTCTGCACCGGCCCCTGCGCCGGCGAGGCGCCCGACGCAGGCACCGGTCTCACCCTCTGGACGTGGCTGGGCTCCGTCGAGGTGGGGCAGACCGGCCAGACCGCCCTGCAGTTGCTGCAGGCGGGCCAGGGCCTGCACATCCCGGCCAGCGGCCCGATCCAGCCAGTGGCCATGGAGCCGGCCAGCGATGGCCCGCGCCCGGACGGCGTGATCGTGCCCGCCAAGCTTTTCAGCACCGACACCGTGCCCGATACCGCGCAAGGCCTGTTCGTCTTCGTGCGCGACGGCCACATCGAGATCGTGAGCGCACGGGAGATCCTGCAGCTTGGCAAGGGCGAAGCCGGCTTCGCGGGCTTGAACGGCGAGACGGCGCGTCCGGATCGCATCCCCAAGTTCATCGACTTCGACAAGGTTCCCATGCCCACCTCCCGGAACCCGCTGCTGGCCAGCATCCTGGGTGAATCGGGCATTCGCAACAGCGAGGTCTGCAGGTAGTACTCCATCGGGCGAGCGTCGGTCGCTCAGCCGTGACAAAGTGTTTATGGTTGGCCACAATGGCTGACCTAGAAGAACGAGAGCGGGAAGAAACATGAACCGAGGCCTTGCTTCGTCGCGGCATCCGCGACGTGCCCTGGTCGTGCTGCTGGCTGCAGCCGCCGGCGCAGTGACCGCGCAGCAGCCCAGCGCCCCGCTCGCGGCCCCGGCCCCCGTGCCAGCGCGCCCCGCGCCGCCGCCGATGGCCGCGCCGGCCCCGGCCGCCGTCTTCCCGATCCGCGGCTTCAGCATCGAAGGCGAGAACCCGCTAGGCGAGGCCGAAGCCCAGCGCGTGCTGGCGCCGTACGTGCGCCCCGACGCCACGCTCCAAACGCTGCAGCAGGCCACCGCCGCGCTGGAGAAAGTGCTGCGCGACCAGGGCTACGGCCTGCACCGCGTGGCGCTGCCCCCGCAGGACCTGGGCGCCCAGGTGCGCCTGGACATCGTCAAGTTCACCGTCGGCCGCGTGGGCATCGAAGGCGCGCTCATCTATGACGACGCCAACGTGCGCCTCACCGTGCCCGAGCTGCAGGAAGGCGAGAGCCCGAACTTCAAGACGCTGGCGGTGCAAACGGCCATCGCCAACGAGAACGGCAACAAGCAGATCCAGGTGGGCCTGCGCGAGTCGGACGAGCCGGACAAGATCGACGCCACGATCATCGTCAAGGAAAAGAAGCCCTGGGGGCTGACGCTGTCCGCCAACAACTCGGGCACCGACGAAACCGGCGAGGACCGGGTGACGGTCGCCGGCTCGCATTCGAACCTGTGGAACCGCGACCACCAGTTCGTGGGCGCGTACACCACGTCGCTGGAGCGCACCGAGGACGTCAAGCAGCTCGGCCTGTCGTACAAGGTCCCGCTGTATGCGCAGGGCGGCGTGCTGGGCTTCACCTTCACGCGGTCCGACGTGGTCGGCAGCTTCGGCACCTTCAGCAGCACGGGCGCGGGCCATACCTTCGCGGCCAACTACACGATGTACCTGGCGCCGCAGGGCGGCCACCGCAGCTACCTGACCTTCGGCATCGAGGACAAGCTGTTCGACGCCTCGCGGATCAACAACGTCGTCCTGCCCGGCGCGCTGGACCGCCGCAGCCGCCCCATCCTCCTGGGCTACACGGCCAGCACCGAAACCGACACGGCGGTGTGGGGCTATGGCGCCGAACTGTCGATCAACACCGGCACCGGCGCCAACAACGACCTCACCTCGTACCGCAGCGAAGATCCGCGCGTCGACACCGTGCACTTCAAGGTGCTGCGCGGCTCGGCCAACTACAGCGCGCCTTTCGGGCGGAACTGGGCGTGGTCGGTGCGGGCCCTCGGGCAGTACAGCCCCGACGTCCTGATCTCGGGCGAGCAGTTCGGCCTGGGCGGCCTGACCTCGGTGCGCGGCACCGACGTCGAGCGCCCGATCTCCGGCGACATGGGCGTGTCGGCCACCTTCGAGGTGACCTCGCCCGAGGTGGTGCAGGGCCTGCGCTTCATCGGCTTCATCGACGCCGGGGTGATCGGCAACCACGACGCGAACGTCGGCAAGCCGAATTCGGACCGCCTGGCGAGCGTCGGCCTCGGCGCGCGCTACGTGATCGGCAATTTCGCCGCCACCATCGACTACGGCCGCATCGTCCTGGGCAGCCACGTGCCCCTGACGGTGAACTCGTCGGTCCCCAAGCGCGGGGACGATCGGCTCTACGTGGGCGTGGCGTTGCGTTTCTGATCCGCGTTGCGCACGGCCAGCGCTTAAACTGGGCCCATGGCCGGCCTGCGCAACGAAACACCCGCTCCTGAATCCATCACCCTGCACGGGCAATCGCGCGTGCTGGAGATCGGCTTTGCCGACGGATCCAGCTTCCGCATCCCCTTCGAGCTGATGCGCATCTACTCCCCCTCCGCGGAGGTGCAGGGCCATGGGCCGGGGCAGGAGGTGCTGCAGACGGGCAAGCGCGAGGTCACCGTCGTGGACATGGAGCCGGTGGGCAACTACGGCGTCAAGCCCGTGTTCTCGGACGGCCACGACAGCGGCATCTTCACCTGGGATTACTTCTTCTTCCTTGGCTCGAAGCAGGCCGAGCTGTGGGAGGACTACGAGCGGCGCCTGAAGGAAGCCGGCGTTGACCGCGACGCCCCCATGGCCGCTGCGGGCGGCCACGTGCACGGCCACGGCTGCAGCCACTGAACGAGGGGCCATGAGCAAGACCCACTTCGGCTACGAATCGGTCGACGAGCAGGAGAAGGC
>JAJNBO010000252.1 GCA_021156245.1 Ramlibacter sp.
CGCCCACGCTTTCCAGGTCGACCACGAGCACGTGCGCGGCGGTGACGCGCAGCAGGTCCAGCGCCTCGTTGCCGCCGGGCACATCGCCGACGATGCGGAACCCGACCTCATCCGCGATGAAGTCGCACAGCGCGAAACGATGCTCCTGCTGCGCATGCAGCACCGCGATGTTCATGCTACCCGGGCTCATCCGCGCACCTCCATGCCAAGCGGCCCGGCGGCCGTGGACACCGCCTGCGCCGTGCGGTAGGGGACGCGCACCACGCCGTCGCTGCCGGGCACCGGCTCGATCTTCAGCCGCATTGCCTGCGGCTGCACGTTGCCGAAAATCGACGCGTACGCGGAGTCGGCGGCATCCCGGCCCGAGGTCAGCCGCACGAAGCCCATCGGGATGGCCGTGCCCGAAGGATCGAACATGTACCAGCGCCCGCCGACGTAGGTCTCGACATAGGCGTGGAAGTCGGTCGGCCCGAGCGCCGGGTCCGCGCCGTAGTCCAGGCCGGTGGTGAAGCGCGCGGGGATGTTCACGGCGCGGCACAGCGCGATCATCAGGTGGGCGAAGTCGCGGCACACGCCCTGCCCTTGCCGCAGCGTGTCGGCCGCGGACGTGGTGCCGGACGAACTGCCGGAGACGAACGCGACGTTCCGGCTCACCCAGTCGCAGATCGCCTGAACGCGGCCGTAGCCCTGCCACATGCCGCCGAACTGCTGCATGGCGAACGCGTTCAGTTCGTCGGAAGGACAGTAGCGGCTGGGATAGAGGTA
The DNA here is from genome assembly GCA_021156245.1 of Ramlibacter sp. GTDB lineage: Bacteria > Pseudomonadota > Gammaproteobacteria > Burkholderiales > Burkholderiaceae_C > Ramlibacter. The sequence continues at coordinate 766 of JAJNBO010000252.1, forward strand.
GGGCAGCACTTCGCCTGGCACGTTGGGGATCCAGGTTTCCGGGATCGCGGCCGGCTCCTCGAAATGGTGGGCGATGTCCACGGTGGCCGCATACCGCAGGCTGATGGGCCCGGCGCTCGCGCGAAACCGCAGGAAGCGGCCCTGCGTCCCGGGATCGACGTATTCCTGCGTCACGATTCCGGGCGTGAGCCACAGGTCCTCGTTCAGCACGAACTGCTGGGGCGTGCGTGCTGCCTGCACGTTGAAGATGAAGTCCGCGCCGGCGTCCTGAACGAGGTAGGAAAGCTCCACCTCGTAGGCCATGCGCGTGGGGGGAAATGCGGGCATCGGCCATGCTAGCACCCTGCGGCGCGCGCGAGCGGGAAACAGCCGGATCGGTTAAGATGCATGCGCTCGACGTGTTCAAGACGTCAACCCGCAGGTCTCTTCTCCCTCCCGCCGTTCCAGGCGTGTCGTGTCGAAAATCCCGAATCGTTGATCTTCTTGGCGTTACGTGCACCGCGCAGGCATGTCGCCGCGCGGCCCATTCACCAAGGAAAATCAAATGGATATGCAAACCGGCACCGTGAAGTGGTTCAACGAGACCAAGGGCTACGGCTTCATCGCCCCCGACAACGGCGGCAAGGACCTTTTCGCCCACTTCCGCGAGATCCAGGGCGACGGCTTCAAGTCGCTCGCCGAGAACCAGCGCGTCCAGTTCAACGTGACGCAAGGTCCCAAGGGCGACCAGGCTTCCAACATTTCCGCCATCGCCGCCTGATCGGCGCGGTTGCGGCGGCGCGCCCCCTGCCGGGCGTGCCGGCAACGAGAGAGTTCCATGCATAACAACAAGCACGACCCCGTGACGGTCGGCAGATACCTCATTTCCCCCATGACCCGCATGCTCGAGAACGGCTGGTACGCCAGCTCCGTCTCGATCCGCTCCGGGCGGGGCCAGGCCACCACCGACCGGGTGCTGCGGCTCACCCGCATGTTCCGCGACAGCGTCGCGGCGGCCGAGTACGCCCTGGCCGAAGGCCTGCAATGGATCGGCGTCACCCGCATGACGCCCCGGCTGGCGTAAGCTGTCTCCCTGAACTGCCGCGAAGGACGATCCCATGGCCAAGCCGAACTATGGCTTCGAGAAACGCCAGCGAGAGCTGGAGAAGAAGCGCAAGAAGGCCGAGAAGGCCATGAAGAAGTCCAACCCGCAGGAAGCGGAGCAGCCGCAATCCGAAGATGCTCCGGCGGTCGCCCCGGCCGAGACCGGCCAGGACGGCGCCAAGGCCTGAAAGGCCGCCGGCTCACTCCACCTTGATGTTGCCCGCCTTGATGACGCGGGCCCACTTGTCGATCTCCGACTTCTGGAAGGCGGACAGCTCGGCCGGCGTCATGCCGCCGGGCTCGATGCCCTGGGCGACCAGCTTGTCGCGCACCTCCGGGTCCTTGATCGCCTTGATCATCTCGCCGGAGAGCCGCTCCACCACCGGCTGCGGCACGCCGGCGGGCGCGAAAATGGCCTGCCACGACACGATCTCGAAGCCCGGCAGTGTCTCGGCGATGGCGGGGACTTCGGGCACCGAGCTCGAACGCTTGCCCGACGTCACCCCCAGCGCGCGCAGCTTGCCGGCCTTGATGTGCGGCAGCGCCGGCGCCAGGTTCTCGAAGATGATGTCCGCGCCCTGCCCCGACAGGATGGCGTTGAGCGACTCCGCGCTGCTCTTGTAGGGCACGTGCACCAGCTTGCCGCCCGTCATCTGCTCGAAGAACACGCCCGACAGGTGCTGCGACGTGCCATTGCCCGATGACGCGTAGTTGATGGTGCCCGGCTTCGCCTTGGCCGCCGCGATGACGTCCTGCACCGACTTGTACGGGCTGTCGGCGCGCACCACCAGGATGTTGGGCATGGAGCCGATCATCGTGATCGGCTGGAAGTTCTTGACCGGGTCGTAGCCCAGCTTCGAATACAGGCTGACGTTGATCGCGTGCGAGCTGATCGTTCCGCCCTGGATGGTGTAGCCGTCAGGCGCGGCCTTCGCGGTGTAGTCGGATCCCATGCTGCCGCCCGCACCCGCCCGGTTTTCGATCACGAAGGTGGTGCCCAGCGCCGTCCCGACCTTCGGCGTGACCAGCCGTGCCAGCACGTCCGTGGTGCCGCCGGCGCCGAAAGGCACGACGTACGTGATGGGCTTGCTCGGCCACTGGCCCTGCGCCTGGGCCGGAATGGCGACGGCGGCCACGGCCAAGAGCGCTGCCAGCGCGATGCTGCGACGGTGCATGGGATGTCTCCTTTCTTGTGAAAATTCATCCTACAAGAAGGAGGCCGCCCGGCGACCCCTCGCTTCCCCTCAGTGGCGAACCAGCTTGTACAGCACCAGGCCGGCCAGCAATGCGAAGCCGATCTTCCGCAGGGAGGGCCGCTCGCGCCGGGGCGGCTGGCTGTATGCGGCGAGCGGCGCCTCGCCCGGCTGGATCGGGTCGCCGCGTGTCACATGGGCCAGGCGCTCGGTCGTCTGGAGGTCGGGATCGACCAGCAGGCCGGCCTTGCGCGCCCGTCCGCCGGCCCGCCCGGGCTGGGTGCGCTCGTGCGCCAGCGCCTCCAGGCCGGTGCGGCCTTCCTCGATGGCCAGGTCGGACTCGACGTCCGGCAGGTGGGTGTCGCCGCTGAGTTTCACGTTGCCTTTGGGGTGCGGCATGACGGTGTGCTTCCTTTGTATGTGGATGCACGCCAATCTACCGAGCAGCGCGGCGACCCGGTGTAGGAAGCCAGGAAGGCCGTGTTCAGGCCCATTCCCGCAGGACGCTCTGCCTAGACCTCGCCGCTGTGCCGCTGCACCCGCTCGGACACGCGCTGGCGCAGGCGCAACCGCGCCGCGTCCGCCAGCATGCGCCCGGCCCAGCGGTACACGTTGTACTCGTGCACCGTGCTGCGCAGGCTGCCCATGCGCTCGCGCTGCTCGCCCGGCGGCATGGTGAGGGCCTGGTACAGCGCATCCGCGGTCTCTTCGACGTCGTACGGATTCACGACCAGGGCCTCCGGCATTTCGCGCGCCGCGCCGGCGAACCGGCTCAGCACCAGCACGCCGCGCTCGTCGTCACGTGCCGCCACGAATTCCTTGCACACCAGGTTCATGCCGTCGTGCAGGCTGGTGACCATGCAGACGTCGGCCGCGCGATAGAGCTTGTTCACCTCTTCGTGCCCGTGGTGCTGCGCGAGCAGGCGGATGACGGGCTGGTCCGGCCGGCCGAAGCGGGCGTTGATGCGGTCTGCGCTGCGGTGAATACGCTCCTGGAAGCTGCGGTACTCCTCCAGCGCCTCGCGCGACGGCGCGGCCACCTGCACGAAGGTGAAGCGTCCCTGCATGTCCGGGTACTTCTCCAGCATGCGCTCCACCGCGTTGAAGCGCTCGAAGATGCCCTTCGTGTAGTCGAAGCGGTCGACCCCCACGCCCACCAGGTGGCCCTGCGGGATGCGCAGGCGCTCGATCACCTCCGTGCGGCACTGGCCGGGCGTCGGCCACGCCCTCGCCTCCTCGGGCAGCGGCCATTCGATGGAGATGGGATAGCTCTCCACCAGCGTCTGCGCGCCGCCGAAGGTGATGGTGGAGTGCTCGTGCTCGATGCGCGCCTCCAGGTAGCGGTCCACCGTTTCGATGAAATTCTTGCAGTGGTAGCGGGTGTGGAAGCCCAGGATGGTGCTGCCCAGCATGCCTTCCAGGATCTCGCTGCGCCACGGGCAGATGCCGAAGGATTCGGGGTTGGGCCAGGGGATGTGCCAGAAGGTCAGGATGGTGGCGCGCGGCAGCTTGCGCCGCACCATGGCGGGCACCAGCGCGAAGTGGTAGTCCTGCACCAGCACCACGGGGTCTTCGCTGCGCGCCTCGGCCACCACCGCATCGGCGAACAGCTGGTTCACTTCGCGGTAGTGGTCCCAGTCGCTCTTGCGGAACACCGGCCGCACGTGCGCCACGTGGCACAAGGGCCAGAGCCCCTCGTTCGCGAAGCCGTAGTAGTAGCCCTCTTCCTGCTCCTTGGTCAGCCAGATGCGCCGCAGCAGGTACTGATCCTCGCCGGGCGGCAGCGGGACG
>JAJNBO010000005.1 GCA_021156245.1 Ramlibacter sp.
CATCTTCTTGAGCTCGTCCAGGTCCATGGACCGGTTGACCTCCGCCTTGACGTCGGCCACGTAGCGCTGCGCCTTGCCCAGGAGCGTGCCCACCGTGCGGGCCACGCGCGGCAGCTTCTCCGGACCGATGACGATCAGGGCGACGACGCCTATCAGCGCCATCTTGGACAGGCCGAGGTCAAGCACGGATCAGCGGCCCGCTCAGGACTTGTTGCGCGCTTCGACGTCGATGGTGGTCTTGTCGGCGCCGGTGGGGCCTTGCGAGGCCGTCACCTGGCTGGCCGGCGGGACCGGCGTTTCCGGCGTCGAGCCGTCCTTCATGCCGTCCTTGAAGCCCTTGACGGCGCCGCCCAGGTCGGTGCCCATGTTCTTCAGCTTCTTGGTGCCGAACACGAGGACGACGATCAACAGCACGATCAGCCAGTGCCAGATGGAAAAGGAACCCATGAATCTCTCCTGTTACTGCTCGGATTCTAGTCGGCAGGGGAAGTTCTTCCCCTTGTGGAAAATGCTCAGCCTTTGAGCCACGGCCTCGGCCCGCCGATGACGTGGAAATGGAGGTGCGGCACTTCCTGCCCGCCATCGGCGCCGGTGTTGGTCACCAGCCGGAAGCCGCCCTCCGGGTAGGGGCGGCAGCCCTCCTGTTTCGCCAGCTTCGGGACGAGCGCCATCATCCTGCCCAGCAAGGGCGCGTGGCTCTCGTCCACGTGCGCCATGGACGTGACGTGCTGCTTGGGGATCAGCAGGAAATGGATCGGCGCCCACGGGTTGATGTCGTGGAACGCCAGGACCTCCTCGTCCTCGTAGACCTTCTTCGAGGGGATCTTGCCCTCGGCGATCTTGCAGAAGATGCAGTTCGGGTCGTGGCTCATGCTTCCTGCGCCTTACTCGGGGAGCCGATTGTCGTTGAAGCGCAGCCAGCCCTTGAGGCAGCGGTACAGGTACCAGGCGCCGACGAGCATCCAGGCCAGCATGCCGGGCAGCAGGAACAGGAACCACAACGGCGTGGAGAGCAGCAGCCACAGCGCCGACCACCACACGGTGCGGATCATGTAGTTGTGGTGGGCGAGATACAGCGCGTCGTGTTCGTCCGACCGCTTGACGTAGTGCACGACCAGCGCGATCAGCGACAGCGTCCACAACGTGAACGGCGCCACGGTGTGCATTCCGTACAGCACGTGCATCACGGAACGGTCGGCCGGGCTCTTGGCCTCGAACACTCCATAGTCGGTCTGCGCCATCTTCTGTCCTTCCTGCTTCAATCGCCGCGGCCTTCGCGCTCGCGGGCCTTGCGCAACGCCTTTTCCTCGATGCCGCTCAGGCCTTCGCGGCGCTGCAGCTCCGCGATGACGTCCGCCGGCTTCAGGCCGTAATGCGCCAGCGCGATCATGCAGTGGAACCACAGGTCCGCCACCTCTCCGACCAGGCGGGCCTTGTCGCCGCCGTTGTCGATGTCCTTCGCCGCCATGACGGTCTCGGTGGCTTCCTCGCCGATCTTCTTGAGGAAGGCGTCCGGGCCGCGATGCAGCAGCCGCGCGACGTAGCTCGCCTCGGGGTCGCCCCCGTTGGCAGGCTTGCGGCTTTCGATGACTTCGGCCAGGCGGGCCAGCGGGTCGGCAGCGGTCATGAGCCTATCTGTAGATGGTGGACGGGTCCTTCAAGACAGGTTCCACCACCTGCCAGGCGCCGTCGCGGTAAAGATGGAAGAAGCAGCTGTGCCGCCCTGTATGGCACGCGATCGAAGGGTCGTGTCCCAGCTGCTTGACCTTCAGCAGCAGCACGTCGTTGTCGCAGTCCATGCGGATCTCGTGCACCTGCTGCACGTGGCCGGACTCCTCGCCCTTGAACCACAGCTTCTGGCGGGAGCGGCTGAAGTACACCGCGCGCCCGGTCTCGGCGGTCTTGCGCAGAGCGTCTCGGTCCATCCAGGCGAACATCAGGACGTCGCCGGTGGAAGCCTCCTGCGCGATCACGGGGATGAGCCCCTGCGGGTCCCATTTGACGTCGTCCAGCCAGTCCATCCGCGTATTGTCGTTCATCGCTCGCTTGAAGACGGGAGCCGACATCCGGACGCAAAGGGCGCAAAGGATTCGCAAAGGACGCAAAAGAAACCGGGAAAAGGTCTTGGATGTCTTTCGCGTCCTTTGCGTAACCTTTGCGTCCTTTGCGTCCTTTGCGTCCGGTGATTTGGTCTTAAAGGCGAACGGGGATGCCGCGCTCGGCCATGCGCGCCTTGGCCTGGCCGACGGTGTACTCGCCGTAGTGGAAGATGCTCGCGGCCAGGACGGCGTCCGCGCCGCCGGCCTGGATGCCGTCGGCCAGGTGGTCCAGGTTGCCGACGCCACCGGAGGCGATGACGGGCACCGGGACGGCGTCGCTGACCGCCCGCGTGAGCTCCAGGTCGAAGCCGGACTTGGTGCCGTCGCGGTCCATGCTGGTCAGCAGGATCTCGCCGGCGCCGCGACGGGCCATGTCGGCGGCCCACGTCACCGCGTCCAGGCCGGTGTTCTTGCGCCCGCCATGGCTGTAGACGTCCCAGCCGGCCCCCCGGGTGGCGGCGTCCTGCGGACTGCGGCGCTTGGCGTCGATGGCCACGACGATGCATTGCGCGCCGTACTTGGCCGACGCCGCGGTGATCACGTCGGGATTCGCGATGGCGGCGGAATTGAAGCTGGTCTTGTCCGCACCGGCATTCAGCAGCCGGCGCACGTCTTCCACGGTGCGCACGCCACCGCCCACCGTGAGGGGGATGAAGACCTGCGAGGCCACCGCCTCGATGATGTGCAGGATCAGGTCGCGGCCGTCGCTGGTGGCCGTGATGTCGAGGAAGGTGAGTTCGTCGGCACCCTGGTCGTTGTAGCGCGCGGCGATCTCCACCGGATCCCCGGCGTCGCGCAGCTCGACGAAGTTGACGCCCTTGACGACCCGGCCGCCCGTGACGTCCAGGCAGGGAATGATGCGCTTGGCGAGCAAGTGGTCCTACTGGGCGAGTTCGTCGGCGCGGGCCTGCGCCTTGGCGAAGTCGAGGTCGCCGGAATAGATGGCGCGTCCGCAGATCACGCCCTCGATGCCTTCGTCCTCCACGGCGCACAGCTTCTCGATGTCGGCGATGGAGCCCAGGCCGCCCGAGGCGATGACCGGGATGGTCAGGGCCTGAGCCAGCTTCACGGTGGCCTCGATGTTGATGCCCGTGAGCATGCCGTCGCGGCCGATGTCGGTGTACACGATCGATTCGACGCCCCAGTCCTCGAACTTGCGCGCCAGGTCCACCACCTCGTGGCCGGTGAGCTTGCTCCAGCCGTCGGTGGCCACCTTGCCGTCCTTGGCGTCGAGGCCCACGATGATGTGGCCGCCGAACGCGGTGCAGGCGTCCTTCAGGAAACCCGGGTTCTTGACCGCCGCGGTGCCGATGATCACGTAGCGCAGGCCGCCGTCGATGTACTTCTCGATGGTGTCCAGGTCGCGGATGCCGCCTCCGAGCTGCACCGGGATGTCGTCACCCACGGCCTTGAGGATGGCCCGGATCGCGGAGAAGTTCTGCGGCTTGCCCGCGAACGCCCCGTTCAGGTCGACCAGGTGCAGGCGGCGGGCGCCGCGTTCCAGCCAGGTCCGGGCCATGGCCGCGGGGTCCTCGCTGAAGGTGGTGGCCTGGGCCATGTCGCCCTGCTTCAGGCGTACGCAGTGGCCGTCTTTCAGGTCGATCGCGGGTATCAGCAGCATGGGAGGGTTGAGGAAAGCGGCTGGGGCGCGGGATGCGCCGGGACGTTCAAGGAGTCCAGTGCAGGAAGTTGCGGTAGAGCGCCAGCCCCTGGTCGGCGCTTTTTTCAGGATGGAACTGGGTCGCAAAAATATTATCGCGAGCCACGGCACAGGTAAAGCGCGCGCCGTAATCGGATTCCCCGACGCTGTGGCGCAAGTCCGACGGCCTGGCGTAAAAACTGTGGACGAAATAGAAGAAGCTGTCGTCCGGCACCCCGTCCCACATCGGGTGGGGATGGGCCTGGCGAACCCGGTTCCAGCCCATTTGCGGCACCTTGTAGCGGCTCCCATCGGGCTGCAGCCGGCCCTCGAGTTGAAAACGAACGACTTCCCCATGGATCAGGCCGAGGCCGTCCGTGGGCCCGTCCTCGCTGCGATCCAGCAGCATCTGCATGCCGACGCAGACGCCGAACAGCGGCTTGGTCGCAGCCGCCTCGAGGACGGACTCCAGCAGCCCGGATTCGCGCAGCTCGCGCATGCAGTCGGGCATGGCGCCCTGCCCCGGCAGGACGACACGCTCCGCGGCCCTCACCTCTTCAGGGCGCGAGGTCACGACAGCGTCCACGCCGCTGCCGCGCGCGACGTGCAGGACGGCCTGGGACACCGAGCGCAGGTTGCCCATTCCGTAGTCCACCACGGCCACCGAACGGCTCAAAGAGACCCTTTCGTGGAAGGGATGGTGCCCGCGGCGCGCGGATCGAGCTCCAGCGCCATGCGTAGCGCGCGGGCGAAGGCCTTGAACACCGTCTCGCACTGGTGGTGGGCGTTCTCGCCGCGCAGGTTGTCGATGTGCAGTGTCACGAAGGCGTGGTTGCAGAAGCCCTGAAAGAATTCGTAGGCCAGCTGCGTGTCGAACTGGCCGATCATCCCGCTCTTGAAGGGCACGTGCATGACCAGTCCCGGCCGGCCCGAGAAGTCGATCACCACGCGCGACAGCGCCTCGTCGAGCGGGACATAGGCGTGGCCGTAGCGGCGGATGCCCTTCTTGTCGCCCACCGCCTTGTAGACCGCCTGCCCGAGCGTGATGCCCACGTCCTCCACCGTGTGGTGGCCGTCGATGTGCAGGTCGCCCTTGGCGACGATGTCCAGGTCGATCAGCCCGTGGCGGGCGATCTGGTCCAGCATGTGGTCGAAGAAGCCGATGCCGGTTTCCAGGCGCGCCTGGCCGGTCCCGTCCAGGTTGACGCGGGCGGTGATCTGCGTCTCCGCCGTATTGCGGGTGATTTCAGCGGTACGAGGGGTCGTCATAGGGTCGATCGCAGGGCGGCGAGCATCTGCGCGTTCTCTTCGGCGGTGCCGACGGTGAGGCGCAGGCAATCGGCCAGCAATGGGTGCATTCTAGAAACGTTCTTCACCAGCACCTTGCGCGCCTTCATGCCGTCGAAGCTGCGGCCAGCGTCCGGAACGCGCACCAGGATCATGTTGGCGTCGCTGGGCCAGCTTTTCAGGCCCATTTCCTTCAGGGCGGACTGCAGTCGGGCGCGCTCGCGCTTGAGATCGGCCGCCTGGGCCGCGAAGACGTCCTCGTGCTCCAGGGCGAACAGCGCGGTCTCGGCATTGAGCACGCTGATGTTGTAAGGCGGCCGCAGCTTGTCGACCTGCGCCACCAGGGCTGCGGGCCCCATCATGTAGCCGATGCGCACGCCGGCCAGGCCGAACTTGCTCATGGTGCGCATCAGCAGCACGTGCTCGTGCTTCGTCACGCGATCCAGGTAGCTGCGGCTGGCGAAGGGCTGGTAGGCCTCGTCGATGACCACCAGCCCCGGCGCGGCTTCCACGATCTTCTCGATGGTGTCGTCGTTCCAGAGGTTGGCGGTGGGATTGTTCGGGTACGCCAGGTAGACGATGGCGGGCTGGTGCAGCGCGATGGCATCCAGCATGGCTTTCTCGTCCAGCTCGAAGTCCGGCGTCAGGTCGACGCCGACGAACTTCAGGCCCTGGAGCTTGGCACTCATCTCGTACATGACGAAACCGGGCAGCGGCGCGAGGATGCTGGCGCCCGGCACGTCGCAGGCCATGGCGAGCAGCGAGATCAGTTCGTCCGACCCGTTGCCGAGCATCAGGTCGAAGCCCTCCGGCAGCTGCGCGTGCCGGCCCAGGGCGACGCGGAGTTCGTCGATGCGCGCGCCCGGATACCGGTTCAGGGCGAGGTCCGCGAGGCGCTCCCCGAGCTCCTTCCGAAGCGCCGGCGGCAGCCGGTGTGGATTCTCCATCGCATCGAGCTTCACCATGCCCTTCGACTCCTGGATCGCGTAGGCGTGCATGCCCTGCACGTCCTGGCGGATGCGGGTGGCGATGATTTGGTCGAGTCTGGATGTCATCGGTGATCAGGAGAACGTCGCGTGAAGGTCTTCAACGCAGAAGACGCAAAAGGAATACAAAACGCGCGGAAGAAACCGGAACCGGTTTCCTTTCTGCGTCTTTTGTCTTTCTTCTGCGCCTTCTGCGTTGAATTATCGCCGAGGCACCCTTCTAGCGCTTCAGACGCATCTCCGCCGCCCGCGCATGCGCCTGCAGGCCTTCGCCGTGCGCGAGTTCGGAGGCGACGGCGCCCAGGGTCTGGGCGCCGGCTTCGCTCACTTCGATGATGCTGCTGCGCTTCTGGAAGTCGTACACGCCCAGCGGGCTGGAAAAGCGCGCCGTCGTGCTGGTGGGCAGCACGTGGTTCGGGCCCGCGCAATAGTCGCCCAGCGACTCGCTGGTGAAGGCGCCCAGGAAGATCGCGCCTGCGTGCCGCAGCAGCGGCTCCCAGCGATGCGGATCGCCGCTGGCGATCTCCAGGTGCTCCGGCGCGATGCGGTTGCTGATCTCGCACGCTTCTTCCATGCTGCGCGTCTGGATCAGGGCGCCGCGGCCGTTCAGCGACTTCGAGATGACGTCCGCCCGCGGCATCTCCGGCAGCAGGCGGTCGATGGCTGCCTGGACCCGCTCGATGTAGCCGGCGTCCGGGCACAGCAGGATGCTCTGCGCCAGTTCGTCGTGCTCCGCCTGCGAGAACAGGTCCATGGCCACCCAGTCGGGCGGCGTGGAGCCGTCCGCGAGCACCAGGATTTCGCTCGGCCCGGCGATCATGTCGATGCCGACCTGGCCGAACACGCGGCGCTTCGCGCTCGCGACGTAGGCATTGCCGGGGCCGGTGATCTTGTCGACGCGCGGGACCGTTTGTGTTCCGTACGCGAGCGCGCCCACGGCCTGGGCGCCCCCGATGGTGAACACGCGCGTGACCCCCGCCACGTGGGCGGCGGCCAGCACCAGCGGGTTCTTCTCGCCACGCGGCGTGGGCACCACCATGATGATCTCGCCGACGCCGGCCACTTGGGCGGGGATCGCGTTCATCAGCACCGACGACGGATACGCGGCCTTGCCGCCGGGCACGTAGATGCCGACGCGGTCCAGCGGCGTCACCTTCTGCCCGAGCAGCGTGCCGTCGGCATCCCGGTAGCTCCAGCTTTCGCCGCTCGCCTTCTTCTGCGCCTCGTGGTAGCTGCGCACGCGCGCCGCCGCTGTCTCCAGCGCGTCCCGCTGCTTGCCGGGCAGCCCTTCGAGGGCAGCCTTGAGCTCGCTGCGGCGAAGCTCGAGCGCCGCCAGCGAGCCGGCCTGCATGTCGAAGCGGTTCGTGTACTCCAGCACCGCGGCGTCGCCGCGCTTGCGCACGTCCGCCAGGATGTCGGCCACCACTTGCTCGATGCCCGCATCCGTGTCCGCGGACCAATGCAGCCGCGCCGCCAGGGCGGCGTCGAAGCCGCCATCGGTGGTGCGAAGGCGCAGGGGTCGGGCGGAGGCGGTCATGTCTGGCGGGCGGCGACGGTGCGGGCGAACACGTCGATCAGGTGGCGGATGGGGTCCTGTTTCAGCTTCAGGGCGGCCTGGTTGACGACCAGGCGCGAGCTGATGTCCATGATGCGTTCGACCTCGACGAGGTGGTTCGCCTTGAGCGTGTTGCCGGTGGAGACCAGGTCGACGATCGCGTCGGCCAGCCCCGTGAGCGGCGCGAGCTCCATCGAGCCGTACAGCTTGATCAGGTCGACGTGCACGCCCTTGGCCGCGAAGAAGTCGCGGGCAATCCCGACGTACTTGGTCGCGACCTTCAGCCGGGAGCCCTGGCGCACCGCGCTGGCGTAGTCGAAGTCGGAGCGCACGGCCACGCTCACCCGGCACCTGGCGATCTGCAGGTCCAGCGGCTGGTACAGGCCCTGGCCGCCATGTTCGATGAGGGTGTCCTTGCCGGTGACGCCGAGGTCGGCGCCGCCGTACTGCACGTAGGTGGGCACGTCGCTGGCGCGGACCAGCACCACCTGGAGTTCAGGGTTCGTCGTGCCGATGATCAGCTTGCGGGACTTCTCCGGGTCCTCCAGCACCTCGATCCCTGCGGCTTTCAACAGCGGCAGGGTCTCGTCGAAGATGCGCCCCTTAGAGAGCGCGAGGGTGAGGGCAGGCTTCGCCTGGGCTTTCATGGGCACAATCTATCCGATAGGACGGGCTCCCTCCAGTGCCACCGCGGAACCGGCCTTGCCGGGCCGCTGGTGGCGCCCCTTGGGGGGAGGCGCCGCAGGCGCTTCGGGGGGACCTTAATTCACTCTTTCGATATCCGCGCCGATCGCGCGCAACTTGGCTTCCATCTGCTCGTAGCCACGGTCCAGATGGTAAATCCGGTCGACGATGGTCTCGCCATCGGCCACGAGGCCGGCGATCACCAGGCTGGCGGACGCGCGCAGGTCGGTGGCCATGACCGTGGCGCCGGAGAGGCGCTCGACGCCGTGCGTGATGGCGACCTTGCCGTCCACATCGATCCGGGCGCCCATCCGCATCAGCTCGCTGACGTGCATGAAGCGGTTCTCGAAGATGGTCTCGGTGATCTTGGCATCGCCTTCCGAGATGCAGTTGAGCGCCATGAACTGCGCCTGCATGTCGGTCGGGAAACCAGGGTATTCCGTGGTCTTGAAGCTCTGGGCCTCCAGGCGACCGTCGGCGCTGACCCGGATGCCGCCGCTGACCGGCTCGACGCGCGCGCCGGCTGCGCGCAGCAGGTCGACGACCACGCCGAGGTGCTCCGCGCGTGCGTCCTTGAGCAGCACGTCGCCGCCGGCCGCCGCCACGGCGCACAGGAAGGTGCCGGCTTCGATGCGGTCCGCCACCACCTTGTGGGTCGCGCCATGCAGCTTCTCGACGCCTTCGATGCGGATGCGGCCCGTGCCATGGCCCTCGACCTTGGCGCCCATGGCATTGAGCATCTCGCCCAGGTCCGTGATCTCGGGCTCCATCGCCGGGTTCTCGAGGATGGTTTCGCCCTCGGCCAGCGCCGCGGCCATCATGAAGTTCTCGGTGCCCGTCACAGTCACCATGTCGGTGGTGATGCTGGCGCCCTTCAGGCGCGTCCAGCCCTTGGGCAGCTTCGCGATCATGTAGCCGTGCTCGATGACGATCTCGGCCCCCATCTTCTGCAGGCCCTTGATGTGCTGGTCCACCGGGCGCGCACCGATGGCGCAGCCGCCGGGCAAGGACACCGTGGCTTCGCCGAAACGCGCCAGCAGCGGACCCAGCGCGAGCACCGCGGCACGCATGGTCTTCACCATCTCGTACGGCGCCTCAGGGAAGTGGAGCTGCCCGGAATCGATCACCACCGTGCCGTCCGGACTGAACTCCGCGGTGCAGCCCATGTTGCGAATGAGCTTGAGCATCGTCGCCACGTCCTGCAAGCGCGGGATGTTGCGCAGCGTGACGGGCTCGGCGCTGAGCAGCGCGGCGCACAGCTCGGGCAGCGCCGCGTTCTTGGCGCCGGAGATGCGCACCTCGCCGTTGAGGCGATTGCCGCCGCGAATCAGGAGCTTGTCCATGGGGTGCTTCAGTGTGGGTGGGCCGCCCATTCGGGGGGCGTGAACGTCTTGATCGACAAGGCGTGCACCTCGTCGGTGTGCATTCTCGCACCGAGCGTGGCATAGACGCGCTGGTGCCGCTGGATAGTACGCAGCCCGGCGAACTCGGCTGACACCACCACCGCCGACCAGTGGCGGCCGTCGCCGTCGACCTCGATGTGCTCGCAGGGCAGGCCCGCGGCGATGATGGAGCGCAGTTCCTCGGCGGTCATCTCGTTGAGTCCAATGGATCAGCTGCGGATCTTGTAGCCGATGCGCAGCAGGTGCACGGCGATGGCGCTCACGCCCAGCATGGCGCTGCCGACGATCGCCAGGCTGAGCCAGGGCGATACGTCGCTGACGCCGAAGAAGCCGTAGCGGAAGCCGTCGATCATGTAGAAGAAGGGGTTGAGGTGGCTGACCCGCTGCCAGAACTCCGGCAGCGAGTGGATCGAATAGAACACGCCGGACAGGAAGGTCATCGGCATGATCACGAAGTTCTGGAAGGCCGCCATCTGGTCGAACTTCTCCGCCCACAGCCCGGCGATCAGCCCCAGCGCGCCCAGCATGCCCGCGCCGAGCACCGCGAACACCAGGATCCACAGCGGCGCCGCGAACGTCACCTTGGTGAACCACACCGTCACGAGGAAGACCCCGAAGCCGACGCACAGTCCGCGCGCGATCGACGAGCCGACGTAGGCGATGAACCAGCTCCAGTGCGACAGCGGCGTGAGCAGCACGAAGACCAGGTTGCCCATGATCTTGCTCTGGATCAGCGACGAGGAGCTGTTGGCAAACGCGTTCTGCAGCACGCTCATCATCACCAGCCCGGGCACCAGGAAGGCGGTGTAGCTGATGGTGTCGTAGACCTTGACGCGGTCCGACAGCACGTGGCCGAAGATCAGCAGGTACAGCAGCGCCGTGAGCACCGGCGCGGCCACGGTCTGGAAGCCCACCTTCCAGAAGCGCAGCGTTTCCTTGTACAGCAGTGTCTGCCAACCTGTCATGCGGGCACCGCCTTGTTCCGGCCCGACATCACGTCCAGGAAGACATCCTCCAGGTCCGCCTTGCGGATCTCGACGTCTTCCACCCGCAGGCCGGCCTGGCGGATCACCGCGAGGTGCTGCTCGATCTCGTTGGCGTCGTGCGCGGGCAGCTGCACGATGCGCCCGGTCACGCGCGCCTTGCCCTCGAACTCCACCGGCAGGGCGCCATCCACCTTGAACCGCAGGACGTTGCTGGAGGCGGCCTTCAGCAGGTCGCTGGTGCGCTCCAGGGCCACCACGCGGCCGGTCTGCAGCATCGCGATGCGGCTGCACAGCGCCTCGGCCTCCTCGAGATAATGCGTGGTCAGGAGGACCGTGTGCCCCTGCTTGTTCAACCTGGCGATGAACTGCCACAGCGTCTGCCGCAGCTCCACGTCGACGCCCGCGGTCGGCTCATCGAGCACGATCACGGGCGGACGGTGCACCAGTGCCTGCGCCACCAGCACGCGGCGCTTCATGCCGCCGGAGAGCTGGCGCATGTTGGACTGCGCCTTGTCGGCGAGGCCCAGGCTGGAGAGCAGCTCGTCGATCCAGGCGTCATTGTTCTTCACGCCGAAGTAACCGGACTGGATGCGCAGTGCCTCGCGCACCGTGAAGAAGGGGTCGAACACCAGCTCCTGCGGTACCACTCCCAACTGGCGTCGGGCTTGCGCGTAGTCGGCCTGCACGTCGTGCCCGTGCACCAGGACGCGCCCGGACGTGGCGCGCACGAGGCCGGCCAGGATGCTGATGAGGGTGGTCTTGCCGGCGCCGTTCGGGCCGAGCAGGCCGAAGAACTCGCCCGGTTCGATGTCGAACGTGACGCCGTCGAGCGCCTGGAACTGGCCGCGGGGCGTGGCGTAGGTCTTGGAGACGGACTGGAAGGAGATGGCGGCCATGGGCAACCGGCCATTTTACCGGTCGCCCCCTTCCGGGCGGCCCGGCCGCGCGAGTGGCCCTAGTCCGTGGCGGGCAGCAGCTCGCCCACGCCGTACAGGGTGGCGAGCGCGCGCAGGCGCGGCTGCAGCCCGCTGACCGCGAAGGTCTTGCCGACGGCCAGCGCCTCCCGCCGGCACTCCAGCAGGACGGCCAGCGCCGACGAATCGAACTCGCGCAAGGCCGATGCATCGGCCACGGCCTGCGTGCCGGGCTCGGAGCGCAGGGCCTGGGCCAGCATCCGGCAGCAGGCGGTGGCCTGCGCGTGCGTCAGTTCGGCGGGCAGGACCAGCATGGTCAGCCTCCGCCGAGCCGCCTCAAGGAGGCTGAAGCCCCCTCGGGGGGCCGCGATGACACGCAGTGCAGAGCGTGGGGGCTCACGTTCTCCTCAGCCCTTCTTGGCGGCATTGGAGCGGTTGCGCTCGGACAGCGTGGCGATGAGGCCGTCCACGCCCTTGGCGTTGAGTTCCTGCGCGAACTGGCTGCGGTAGGTTTCCACGAGCCACACGCCCAGCACGTTCAGGTTGAAGATCTTCCAGCCGGAGCCCTGTCCCGGCGTCTTCTCGAGGCGGTATTCGAGCTGGATCGGCTCGCCGCGGCCGCGGATTTCGCTGCGCACCACCACCTCGGTGTCGGTGGGCGAGGCGCGCAGCGGCTTCATGTTGACCGACTCCTCGGACACCTGCGACAGCGCGCCCGCATACGTGCGAACCAGCAGCAGCTTGAACTCGTCCTGCAGCCGCTTCTGCTGCTCCGGCGTCGCCTGGCGCCACATCGGGCCGACCGCGGAGGCGGTCATGCGCTGGAAGTTGACGTTCGGCATCACCTTGGTGTCGACCACCTGCATGATCCGGTTGATGTCGCCGGATTGCACGGCCTTGTCGGTCTTGATGATGCCCAGCACCTCGTCGGACAGGCGCTTGATCATGGCGTCGGGGGCCTCGTCGGCGGCATGCGCCAGGGTCCAGGGGGCAGCCAGCGCCAGGGTGGCCAGCAGCGCGGCCGCGGTACGGAAAATGGAACGACGGTTCATCTCGGTTTCTGTCCTTTCTGGGGGCGCGTGCGCCCGGTAGTCCTCTTGGAACCCGGCCGTCCGGCAGGGTTCATCGGTTTCAGCCGGCGAAAGCAACAGCCTGCAACCATCAACGGGCGCTCGGCGCCCCGGGTTGCGTGGCAGGCTGGCGCTGGGCCGGCTCGATCGACTCGTCGGGCAGGGCGGGCGGCGTTTCGCTGTCGTCGTCCTCGCGGTCGTAGATCTCGGCGCGGCGGCGCTGCATGTGCGCGTCGCGGATGAAGGAATATTTGTCGAGGGAAGCTTCGTCCAGCACGCTGCCCACGCGCAACAGGTTGGACCGTTTGTCGACGACGCGCAGCACGTACAGCGACTGGCGCAAGCCCGTGGGGTCGACGTAGCTCACCGGGTCGAATTGCCTGTCGACGGGCATGGCCACCGCGTCGCGCAGCGTCGAGGGGCCGAGCAGCGGGATCACCAGGTAAGGCCCGGTGGGCACGCCCCAGCGGCCGAGCGTCTGCCCGAAGTCTTCGCGATGGCGCTCGATGTTGAAGTTGCTCGCCACGTCGAACACGCCGAACACGCCGAACACGGTGTTGATCTGCACGCGGGCGATGCTGTCCCCGGCATCCTGCAACCGGAACTGCAGCAGGCTGTTGACCCCCGACCAGGCGTCGCTGAGGTTGCCGAAGAAGTTGGAGACCCCCGTGCGCACCAGCGGGGGAACCTTCTCGCGGTACAGCGACGCCACGGGACGCAGCACGATGCGGTCGACGCCCTCGTTGAAGTCGTGCGCGGGGCGATTGAACCCTTCCCAAGGGTCCCGCGGATTCGGGTTCTCGATGGTGGCGCAGCCGCCCAGGGCAAGCGCCAGGGCCGCGGCTGCCAGCGCGCGCGGCGCTGCGGGGCTGTCAAAGATCATTTCTTGCTCGGCGTGCTACCGGACGGCGGACCATCCGCTGCCTTGTTGTAGAGGAACTGGCCGATGAGATTCTCCAGCACCACGGCCGATTGCGTGCTCGTAATGGTATCGCCGGACGCCAGGGGCTTGTCGCCGGCGCCGGCCTCGATGCCGATGTACTGCTCGCCCAGCAGGCCGCTGGTGAGGATCTTCAGCGAACTGTCCTTCGGGAACTGGTAGCGATTTTCCATGGCCATCGTCACCCGCGCCTGGAAGGTCTTGTCGTCGAACGTGATGGATTCCACGCGGCCCACCACCACGCCGGCGCTCTTGACCGCGGCGCGCGGTTTCAGCCCGCCGATGTTGTCGAACCGGGCCGTGAGCTGGTAGGTCGGCTGGAAGCTCAGCGTCAGCAGGTTGGCGGCCTGGAGCGCGAGGAAGACCAGGGCGGCCGCGCCGATCACCACGAAGAGTCCCACCCACACGTCGTTCTTGTTGCGTTCCATTTCTACTCCTAGATGCTGAACATCATCGCGGTCAGCACGAAATCCAGCGCCAGCACGGCCAGCGAGGCCATGACGACGGTGCGCGTGGTGGCCCGCGACACGCCTTCGGGCGTGGGACGGGACTCGAAGCCCTGCAGGACGGCGATGAAGGTGACGGCGATGCCGAACACCAGGCTCTTGATCACGCCGTTGCCGACGTCCTTCCAGACGTCGACGCCGCCCTGCATCTGGCTCCAGAAGGATCCGGGGTCGACGCCGATCAGCAGCACGCCCACCACCCAGCCGCCCAGGATGCCGACGGCGCTGAAGACGGACGCCAGCAAGGGCATGACGATCACGCCGGCCCAGAAACGCGGCGCGAGGATCCGTTGGACCGGGTCGACCGCCATCATCTCCATCGCGGACAGCTGCTCCCCGGCCTTCATCAAGCCGATCTCGGCGGTGAGGGACGTGCCGGCGCGGCCGGCGAACAGCAGGGCGGTGACGACCGGCCCGAGTTCGCGCACCAGGCTGAGCGCGACCATGAGGCCGAGCGCCTCGGCCGAACCATAGCGCTGGAGGATGTAGTAACCCTGCAGCGCCAGGACGAAGCCGACGAACAAGCCCGAGATGCCGATGATCGCCAGCGAATAGTTGCCCAGGAAATGGATCTGGTCACGCACCAGCCGGCCGCGCGCCAGCGTCGGCCCCACCAGGGTGAACAGCCGCAACAGCAAGCGGGCGGAGTGCCCGACGTCGGCGAACTTGCTGCGCACCGCGAAGCCGATCTCGGAGGGCGTCCACCAGCTCATCGGCCGAGCCCTCCGCTGAAGTCGTCCGGGACGCTGGGGCCCGGGTAGTGGAAATGCACCGGTCCTTCGGGCAAGGCATGGACGAACTGGTGCACGAGCGGATCGGTGGAGGAGCGCACCTGGTCCGGCGTGCCCTGCGCGGCCACCTTGCCGTTGGCGAGCACGATCACCTGGTCGGCGATGCGGAAGGTTTCCTCGAGGTCGTGCGACACCACGATGCTCGTGATGCCGAGCGTGTCGTTCAGCTGGCGGATCAGGTGCGCGGCAGTGCCGAGCGAGATCGGGTCCAGGCCGGCGAAGGGTTCGTCGTACATCACGAGGTCGGGGTCGAGCGCGATGGCGCGCGCGAGCGCCACGCGCCGCGCCATGCCGCCGGAGACCTCCGAGGGCATGAGGTCGCGCGCACCGCGCAGGCCCACGGCATTGAGCTTCATCAGCACGATGTCCCGCACCAGGTTCTCCGGCAGGCCCGAGTGCTCGCGCAAGGGGAAAGCGACGTTGTCGAACACGCTCAGGTCGGTGAACAGCGCACCGAACTGGAACAGCATGCCCATGCGCCGGCGCATGCGGTACAGCGCATCCCGCTCCATCTTCGCGATGTCTTCGCCGTCGAAGAACAGTTCGCCGCCCTGGGGACGCACCTGCCCGCCGATCAGGCGCAGCACCGTCGTCTTGCCGCCGCCCGATGCGCCCATGAGCGCCGTCACCTTGCCGCGCGGCACGGTGAAGCTCACGTCCTTCAGGATCGCACGCTCGCCGTAGCCGAAAGTGAGGTGGCGGCAGTCGACCAGCGTGTCGGGGTCAGGTTCGGTCATCCGGGGGAAGGGGGCCGCGCGGCCGGAAGTCAAAGCCACGGATGATAGGGGGTTTGCTGCAGAGCAGCGTCGCGGCGGGACGGCGCCCCGCCGCGCTGTCGCTTTATCGCGGCAGGTCCGAGAAGCCCATCAGGTATTCGTCCACGGCGCGCGCCGCCTGTCGGCCTTCGCGGATCGCCCAGACAACCAGCGATTGACCGCGACGCATGTCACCGGCAGCGAACACTTTCGGGACGTTGGTGACATACCCGCCGTTGAAATCGGTCGTCGCCTTCGCGTTTCCGCGCGCGTCCTTGTCCACCTTGAAGCCTTCCAGGATGGATTGGACCGGGCTCACGAAACCCATGGCCAGCAAGACGAGGTCAGCCTTGTATTCCTTTTCGGTGCCGGCGATCTCGACGAACTTGCCGTCCTTCATCTCCACGTGCACGGTCTTCAGGCCGGTGACCTTGCCCTTCTCACCGATGAATTCCTTGGTGGCGATGGCGAATTCGCGCTTCACGCCCTCCTCGTGCGAGGAACTGGTGCGCAGCTTGTACGGCCAGTACGGCCACACCAGCGGCTTGTTTTCCTCTTCGGGCGGCTGCGGCATGAGCTCGAACTGCACGACGCTGGCGGCGCCATGGCGGTTGCTGGTGCCCACGCAGTCGCTGCCGGTGTCGCCGCCGCCGATGACGATCACGTGCTTGCCGGTGGCCATGATCTGGCCCTTGAGCTTGTCGCCGGCATTCACCTTGTTCTGCTGCGGCAGGAATTCCATCGCGAAGTGGACACCGTCGAGGTCGCGGCCGGGCACCGGGAGGTCGCGCGACTGCTCCGCGCCACCGGCCAGCAGCACGGCGTCGAAGTCCTTCTGCAGCTGGTCGGGAGAGACCGTCTCCTTCGCCCAGTTCGTGACCTTCGAATCCTTCGGCAGCTGCCCCACCATGACGCCGGTGCGCACGACCACGCCTTCCGCCTTCATCTGCTCGACGCGGCGGTCGATGTGGTGCTTTTCCATCTTGAAGTCGGGGATGCCGTAGCGCAGCAGGCCGCCGATGCGGTCGTTCTTCTCGAACAGCGTCACGTCATGGCCGGCGCGCGCGAGTTGCTGCGCCGCCGCCATGCCGGCGGGGCCGGAGCCGACCACCGCCACCTTCTTGCCCGTCTTGATGCGCGGAACGCGCGGCTGCACCCAGCCGTTGTCCCAGGCGCGGTCGATGATGGCGTGCTCGATCGACTTGATGCCGACCGGCTCGTCGTTGTAGTTCAGGGTGCAGGCCGCCTCGCACGGTGCGGGACAGATGCGGCCGGTGAACTCCGGGAAGTTGTTGGTGGAGTCCAGCACCGTCCACGCGTTCTTCCAGTCCTGCTGGTAGACCAGGTCGTTGAAGTCCGGGATGATGTTGTTGACGGGGCAGCCGCTGTTGCAGAACGGCGTGCCGCAGTCCATGCAGCGCGCCGCCTGCACCTTGGACTGCGCATCGTCCAGGCCGATGACGAATTCCTTGTAGTGCTTCAGCCGCTCGGGCACGGGCTTGTAGCCCTCCTCGACACGCTCGAACTCCAGGAAGCCGGTGACTTTTCCCATGATTGTTCTTCGTCCTCTTACTTGGCGGGCGCGGTTTCGCGCTGCGGCATCGCCGCTTCCTGGTTGTTGCCGACGCTCGCCAGCTCCACCTCGCGCTCGTACATCTCGGCCAGCGCGCGCTTGTACTCGTTGGGGAACACCTTCACGAATTTGTTGCGTGCATTGGCCCAGTCGTCCAGCAGCTCGCGGGCACGGCGGCTGCCGGTCCACCGGTTGTGGTCTTCCAGCAGCTTCTTCAGCAGCGCCTCGTCGGGCTGGTCGCGGTGCATCAGCGTGCGCGACGCGACCGCCTGCTGGTCGGCCGTGCTCGCCACCCGCTCCAGCGACACCATCGAGGTGTTGCAGCGGCTGGCGAACTTGCCGTCCTCGTCGTACACGTAGGCAACGCCGCCCGACATGCCCGCCGCGAAATTGCGGCCGGTCTTGCCCAGCACCACCACCGTGCCGCCGGTCATGTATTCGCAGCCGTGGTCACCCGTGCCTTCGACCACCGCGGTCGCGCCCGAGAGGCGCACCGCGAAACGCTCGCCGGCCACGCCGCTGAAGAACGCTTCGCCGGAGGTCGCGCCGTACAGCGCCGTGTTGCCGATGATGATGTTCTTGGTG
>JAJNBO010000253.1 GCA_021156245.1 Ramlibacter sp.
CTGACGCATGGCCAAGTTCTTCATCGACCGCCCCATCTTCGCGTGGGTGATCGCGCTGTTCATCATCGTGCTGGGCAGCGTGGCGATCACGCAGCTGCCGATCGCGCAATACCCGCCGGTGGCGCCGCCCGCCATCGTCGTCTCCGCCGCCTACCCTGGCGCGTCCGCCCGCACGCTCGAGGAGAGCGTCATCAGCGTCATCGAACAGGAGATGAACGGCTCGCCCGGCCTCATCTACATGGAGTCGGTGACGCAGGCCAACGGCAGCGGCCAGATCACGCTGAGCTTCCAGCCCGGCACCAACGCGGACCTCGCGCAGGTGGACGTGCAGAACCGGCTCTCGCGCGCGACGCCCCGCCTGCCTGCCGCGGTGACGCAGCAGGGCGTGCGGGTGGAGAAGTCGCGCTCCAACTTCCTGCTGTTCACCATCCTGTCCTCGGACGATCCCAAGATCACGCCCGTTGATCTGGGCGACTATGCGTCGCGCAGCGTGCTGCCCGAGATCCAGCGCATCCCCGGCGTCGGCCAGGCGCAGCTGTTCGGCACCGAAGCGGCCATGCGGGTCTGGATCGATCCGGAGAAGCTGGTCGGCTTCAACATGTCGTCGGCGGAAGTGACGGCTGCGATCCGCGCCCAGAACGCGCAGGTTTCCTCAGGCTCGATCGGTGAATTGCCCAACGTCGCCGGCCAGGGCATCGCGGCGACCGTGGTGGTCAACGGCCAGCTCGGGACGGTGGAGCAGTTCCAGAACATCGTGCTGCGCGCCAATCCCGACGGGTCCACCGTCCGCCTGCGCGACGTTGCGCGGGTGGAGCTGAATGCGCAGAACTACGCGACGGCCGCCCGCCTGAACGGCAGGCCTTCGACCGGCATCGGCGTGCAGCTGGCCCCCAGCGGCAACGC
This sequence comes from Ramlibacter sp., assembly GCA_021156245.1. Taxonomy (GTDB): domain Bacteria; phylum Pseudomonadota; class Gammaproteobacteria; order Burkholderiales; family Burkholderiaceae_C; genus Ramlibacter. The sequence goes on from JAJNBO010000253.1 coordinate 904, forward strand.
GCTGGAAACCGCCACGGCCATCCGCAAGCGCATGAGCGAACTCGCTCCGTACTTCCCCACCGGCGTGAAATGGGAGATCCCGTACGACAGCTCGCGCTTCGTGCGCATCTCCATCTCGCAGGTGGTGGAGACGCTGCTGGAGGCGGTGGCGCTGGTGTTCCTGGTGATGTTCCTGTTCCTGCAGAACTGGCGCTACACCATCATCCCGACGCTCGTCGTCCCGGTGGCGTTGCTCGGCACGTTCGCCGCGCTGCTGGCGCTGGGGTTCTCGATCAACGTGCTCACCATGTTCGGCATGGTGCTCGTGATCGGTATCGTGGTGGACGACGCCATCGTCGTGGTGGAGAACGTCGAGCGGATCATGAGCCACGAGGGCCTGCCGCCGCGCGAAGCCACGCGCAAGGCGATGGGCCAGATCTCCGGGGCCATCATCGGCGTCACCGTCGTGCTGATCTCGGTGTTCGTGCCGCTGGCCTTCTTCGCCGGCTCCACCGGCAACATCTACCGCCAGTTCTCCGCCGTCATGGTGGCGTCGATCGCCTTCTCCGCCTTCATGGCGCTGTCGCTCACGCCCGCCCTCTGTGCAACGCTGCTCAAGCCGGTGCAGGCCGGCAGCCATGAGGAGAAACGTGGCTTCTTCGGCATGTTCAACCGCTTCTTCCATCGCACCGCGACCGGCTACGAAAGCATCGTGGCGCGCATCCTGCGCCGCGCGCCCCGCTTCCTGATCCTGTATGCGCTGATCGCCGGCGTGGCCGCGCTGGTCTACACGCGCTTGCCGACGTCGTTCCTGCCGCAGGAGGACCAGGGCAACATGCTGGTGAACGTGCAGCTTCCCCCCGGCGCGACGGTGGAGCGCACCGGCCGGGTGATGGAGCAGGTGGAGGCGTGGGTGCTGAAGCAGCCGGAAGTGCAGAGCATGGTCAGCGTGCTGGGCTTCTCGTTCTCCGGCCAGGGCCAGAACGCGGCGCTCGCCTTCGTGACGCTGAAGGACTGGGACGAACGCAAGGGCGAGGAGAATTCGGCGCAGGCGCTCGCGGGCCGCGCTTTCGGTGCGCTCTCCGGCATCCGGGACGCATTCATCTTCCCGCTCAGCCCGCCGCCGATCCCCGAGCTCGGCACGGCCTCCGGGTTCACCTTCCGGTTGCAGGACCGCAGCGGCAATGGCCGCGAGGCCCTGATCGCCGCGCGCAACCAGCTGCTGGGCCTCGCTGCCCAGAGCAAGGTGCTCGCGCAGGTGCGCCCCGACGGCCTGGAGGACGCGCCGCAGCTGCAGCTGGACATCGACCGCGACAAGGCCAACGCGCTGGGCGTGAGCTTCGAGGCGATCAACAGCACGCTGTCCACGGCGCTGGGCTCCGCCTACGTGAACGACTTCCCCAACCGCGGGCGCTTGCAACGCGTGGTGGTGCAGGCCGACGCGCCGGCCCGGATGCAGCCGGAAGACCTGCTGCGCCTGAACGCGATCAACAACCAGTCGAAGCCGGTTCCGCTGTCGGCGTTCGCGACGACACGCTGGGTCACCGGCGCCATGCAGACCGTGCGCTACAACGGCTATCCGGCGATGCGCATCTCCGGCGCGCCCGCACCGGGATACAGCACGGGTGCGGCGATGACGGAGATGGAGCGGCTAGCCGCCCAGTTGCCGCAAGGGTTCGGCTACGAGTGGACCGGGCAGTCGCGCGAGGAGAAGCTCGCGGGTGCGCAGGCGCTGATCCTGTACGGCTTCGCCATCCTGGCCGTCTTCCTGTGCCTGGCGGCGCTGTACGAGAGCTGGTCGATCCCGCTGGCGGTGATCCTGGTGGTGCCCCTCGGCGTGCTGGGCGTGCTGCTCGCGACGCTGCTGCGCGGCTACGCGAACGACGTCTACTTCCAGGTGGGGTTGATCACGATCATCGGCCTCTCGGCGAAGAACGCGATCCTGATCATCGAGTTCGCCAAGGACCTGCAGGCGCAAGGCAAGGGCGTGATCGAATCCGCGCTGGCCGCCGCGCACCTGCGCTTCCGGCCCATCGTGATGACCTCGATGGCGTTCGGCCTCGGCGTGCTGCCGCTCGCCATCGCGAGCGGCGCCGGCTCCGCGAGCCAGCGCGCCATCGGCACCGGCGTGATCGGCGGCATGCTGACCGGCACCGCCCTCGCCATCTTCTTCGTTCCCATTTTCTTCGTCGTGGTGCGGGGCTACTTCAAGGGCAGCGAGCGCCAGCGCAAGCTGCACGCCCACCAGCTGGAGCGCGAGCTGCCCCCCGGCGCCACGGCGGGAGACCAGGTATGAGCCACCGCATGAGGATCCTGACGCCCCTGGCGGCCGCGCTGCTGGCCGCCGGCTGTTCGATGATGCCGAAGTACGAGCGCCCCGAGGCGCCCGTGCCCGCGGCCTTTCCCTATCCGGCCGCCACCGACGGAGTCCCCGCCGCCGAACTGGGATGGGACCAGTTCTTCACCGACGCCAGGCTGCGGTCGCTGATCGAGCGGGCGCTGCGCGGCAACCGCGACTTGCGCGTCGCCGTCTTGAACATCGCACAGGCGCGGGCGCAGTACGACATCCGCAATGCCGACCGCCTGCCCACGCTCGGCGTGAGCGCGGCGGCCTCGCGTGCGCCGAACCCGCTCACCGGCGACCAGGCGACCTCGCTTTCGGCCAACCTCGGCGTCAGCAGCTGGGAGATCGACTTCTTCGGCCGCATCGCCAGCCTGAGCGAAGCGGCGCTGGCGCAGTACCTCGCCACCGAGGAAGGCCGCAAGGCCGCGCAGATCACGCTGGTCGCCAGCGTGGCCAATGCGTGGTTGAGCCTGGCGGCGGACGAGGAACTGCTGGCGCTGACGCGCGAGACGCTCGCGACCCGCGAGGAAACGCTGCGCCTCACCCGCATGCGCTTCGAGGCAGGGGCGTCTTCGGAGATCGATTTCCGCCTGGCCCAATCGTTGACCGAAACGGCGCGGGCGACGCTGGCCCAGCTGCAGCGGCAACGCGCCATCGACCTGAACACGCTGGCGCTGTTGCTGGGGGAAGGCGTGTCGCCCGAGTTCCAGGTGGGCGTGACGACCGAAGGCGTGCGCTTGCCGGACGTGCCGGCTGGCTTGCCCTCCGAGGTGCTGGTGCGCCGGCCCGACGTCCGCCAGGCCGAGCAGCAACTGATCGCCGCGAACGCCAACATCGGTGCGGCGCGCGCGGCATTCTTCCCGCGCATCTCGCTGACCGCCGGCATCGGGACGGCTAGCAGCGAGCTGTCCGGCCTCTTCGCTGGCGGCTCCTGGGGCTACACGATCGCGCCATCGCTGCTGCAGCCGATCTTCGACGCCGGCCGCAACCGCGCGGGACTTGCGTCCGCGCAGGCAGCGCGCGACATCGCGCTGGCGCAATACGAACGCGCAATCCAGCAGGCCTTCCGCGACGTGTCGGATGCGCTGGCCGGCCGCGCCACGTTCGGCGACCAGGTGGCCGCGCAGAGCAAGGTGGTGGAGGCCGAGACGGTGCGCTTTCGACTCGCGCGCCTGCGTTACGAGAACGGCATCGCCAGCTACCTCGACTTGCTGGACGCCCAGCGTGCGCTGTTCACCGCGCAGCTGGCGCTGGTACAGGCCCGGCAGGCGCGCCTGCAGAACCAGGTGCAGTTGTACCGGTCGCTGGGTGGTGGCTGGGCCGGCCCGGCGGCCAGCCCCTGAGAGAGGTCAGTACCGCGGGCGGCGCTGCATGAAGCCGGCGCGGACCCATTGGCCGACGCGGGACTGGGCAATCGACGAGAGCAGGGAGACGGCGAGCAGCATGAGACGGTCCGGTTCGGAAATCGTTGAACTGGCGCGATCTTGCCGCCCCGGCGGCCGCTGGCTCGTCGGTGACCGGCGGGACTGCGCATCGCCGCCGTCTCACTGCCGTAGGACGAACCTGCGCCTAGGGAGCGCCGT
>JAJNBO010000006.1 GCA_021156245.1 Ramlibacter sp.
GAATTGGTGGTCTTCCGCGCGCTGTACCACCGTCCGCCGCTCGACCAGGTGCTCGCCACCTTCGCCGTGCTGCTGATCTGCAATGAACTGGTGCGCATGGTCTGGGGCCCGGGTGCCTTGAACGCCCCGCTGCCGCCGGCGCTGTCGGGGCAGGTCGAGATCCTGCCGGGGGCTCCGTATCCGGTGATCCGCCTGGTGATCCTCGCCGTCGGCGTGGTGGCTGCCTTCCTGCTGTACCTGCTGATCGGTCGCACGCGCCTGGGCATGCTGATACGCGCCGGGGCGAGCAATCGGGTGATGATCGGCGCCCTCGGCGTCAACATCAAGCTGCTGTATACGGCCGTGTTCGGCCTGGGGGCCGTGCTGGCCGCGCTGTCCGGCGTCATCTCCGGCCCGATCTCCTCCGTGGAACCCGGGATGGGCGACAAGATCCTGATCCTGTGCCTGGTGGTCATCGTGATCGGCGGCATCGGCTCGGTGCGCGGCGCCTTCATAGGCGCACTTCTGATCGGCATCGTTGACACCTTCGGCCGTGTCTTCCTCAAACCCCTTCTTGGCCTGGTGCTGCCGCCCACCGACTCGAACACCGCTGCACCCGCGGTCGCCACCATGCTGATCTACGTGACGATGACACTGGTGCTGTTCTTCCGACCCCGCGGTCTGTTTCCCCCCCGCCTGAGATAGGACACGATGAAACTGGACATGCCTGCCGCCGTGACAGGCGGCATCCTGCTGGTCCTTGCTGCGCTGCCGTTGGTGGCGCAGCTTGCGGGCGCACCCTACATGCTGGACATCGCCGTGCGCATCATGATCCTCGGCATGGCCGCGGTCAGCCTAGACCTGGTGCTGGGGTATGGGGGCCTGGTGAGTTTCGGGCACGCGGGTTATGTCGGAGCCGGCGCCTTTGCGGTGGGGATCCTATCGCACCACGGCGTGGACAACGGGTTCGCCCATCTGGCAGCCGCCATCGCGTCCGCGGCGGTGCTGTCGCTCCTGATCGGAATGGTGTGCCTGCGCACCGCGGGCCTGCACTTCATCATCATCACGCTCGGTTTCGGGCAGATGATCTACTTCCTGGCCACCAGTGTCGACGTCTACGGCGGGGAGGACGGAATGAACATCGCCGGCCCCAGCAACTTCGGTCGGCTGCTCGATCTGGGCCACGGGCCCACGCTCTACTACGTGGTGTTCCTGTCGCTGGCCGGTGTGCTGCTGTTCCTGGGCCGCGCCGTGCGCTCGCGCTACGGCATGGTGCTGCGGGCCTCCCGCATGAACGACCGCCGCCTCGCGTCGATCGGCGTGAACGTGTTCCGCTATCGTCTCGCTGGCTTCGTCATCTCCGGAACGATCTGCGGACTGGCGGGTTTCCTTCTCGCCAACCAGAGCCTGTTCGTCTCGCCGGCAATCATGCACTGGACGCGCTCCAGCGAGCTGATGATCATGGTCATCCTCGGCGGGATGGGCACGCTGGTGGGACCGCTGTTCGGCGCCATCGCGCTCCTGCTGCTGGAATCCGGCCTGTCTCGGTTCACCGACCACTGGCAGTTGCTGCTCGGAATCGTGTTGCTGGTGGCGATCCTGTTCGCCAGGCGCGGCATCTTCGGCGCCCTGGTCGGCCGCGGAGCTGGGTCATGACGGCCGCACTGCTGCAGGTGGAGGGCCTGGTCAAGCGATTCGCCGGCCTCCTGGCCACCGACCATTTCAGCCTGGAAGTCGGTGAAGGCGAGCTGGTCGCAGTGATCGGCCCCAATGGAGCCGGGAAGACCACGCTGATCGCCCAGCTGTCGGGCGAGCTGGCACCTGATGAAGGCCGCATCCTCTTCGCCGGCCGTGACGTCACCCGGCTGCCGGTGCATGCGCGCGCGGCCATGGGGCTGGCGCGCTCGTTCCAGATCACCAGCATCTTCCCCGAGCTCACGGTGCTGCAGAACGTGGCCCTGGCCGTCCAGGTGCGCTCCGGCCACAGCATGCGGTTCTGGGGCGCGGTGGCACGCGACCGGTCCCTGGCTGACGAAGCCGCCACTTACCTCGAGGAAGTGGGGCTTGCGCAGCGCGCCGACGTGCTCGCCGCCAACGTGTCCCACGGCGAGAAGCGCGCACTGGAAATCGCCATCGCCCTGGCGAGCCGGCCCCGGCTCTTGCTGCTGGATGAGCCGATGGCCGGCATGGGGCCCGACGAGTCGGCCCGCATGATCAAGCTGCTGTCACGGGTCAAGCGCCGGTTCTCCACCATTCTGGTCGAACACGACATGGAAGCGGTGTTCGCGCTGGCGGACCGCGTGGCGGTGCTGGTGTCCGGACGCATCATCGCGGTGGGAGCACCCGACGACATACGGGACGATCCGGCCGTCCGAGCGGCCTACCTCGGCGAGGAGGTCGCCTGATGCTGCAGGTTTCCGGTTTGAGCAGTGGCTACGGCGGCAGCGAGGTCCTGTTCGACCTTTCCTTCGACGTCGGCGCCGGCGAGGTCGTCACACTGCTGGGGCGCAACGGCATGGGCAAGACCACCACGATCTCTTCGGTGATGGGCATCGTGAGGCCTTCCGCGGGCACGATCTCTTTCAACGGGGAGCCCGTCGCGGGACTGCCTTCCTACCGCATCGCGCAGCGCGGCATCGGCCTGGTTCCGGAGGGCCGCCAGGTGTTCCCTAATCTCACCGTGCGCGAGAACCTGGTGGCGACCTGGGCCAACCGCAGGGCCACGCCCCACCCGTGGACGCTCGAGCGCGTGCTCGCGATGTTCCCCCGGCTCGGCGAACGCTTCGATCATCCGGGCGCGTTGTTGTCGGGCGGTGAACAGCAGATGCTGGTGATCGGCCGCGCGCTGATGACCAACCCGCTCCTGCTGATCCTCGACGAGGCCACCGAAGGCCTGGCGCCCCTCGTGCGCGCTGAAATCTGGAGCTGCCTCGGCCGCCTGAAGGCCGAAGGGCAGTCCATCCTGTTGGTGGACAAGAACGTGCAGGCGCTCACGCGCATCGCGGATCGCCACTTCATCCTCGAGAAAGGCCGGGTGGTCTGGAGCGGCAGCTCGGATGCGCTGGCCGCCGACAGCTCTTTGAGCCACAGATATCTCGGTATCTGATCCATTTCATTCGCAACGGAGCCCCTGCATGAGCGATAACAAATTCCACGGCGTCATCCCCGCCGTGGCCAGCCCCTTCAACGCCGACGAGTCCCTCGACGAAGGCCGCCTGCGCGCGCAGATCGACGAATACATCCGCTGCGGCGTGCACGGCATCTCGGTGGCCGGCAGCCAAGGCGAATTCTTCAGCCTGGAATACGCCGAACACGTGCGCCTGCTGGAAGTGGCGATGGACGCCATCCAGGGCCGGGTGCCTCTGTACGCGGGGACCGGCGCGGTCACGACGCGGGGGGCCATCAAGCTGACTGGGGCCGGGCAGGCCATGGGCGTCGACCTGGCACTGGTGATCACGCCATTCTTCGTGCAGCCGACGCAGGACGAGTTGGTGACGCACTACACGGCCATCGCCAAGAGCACGCGGCTGCCGGTGATGCTCTACAACAACCCGCCGCGCACCAGCGTAAACGTGCTGCCGGAGACCCTGAAGCGCTGCATGGAAACGCCGAACATCGTCGGCATGAAGGATTCCAGCGGCGACATCACGCAGACGGTCGAATACAAGCTGCTCACGAACCGGCGCGCGCTGGTGTTCTCCGGGCGTGACACCGTTTTCCAGAGCCTGATGATGCACGGCTGCGACGGGACGATCTCGCCCGCCGCCAACGTCTTCCCCAAGCTGGTCGTGGCGCAGTACAACGCCATCCGCACTGGTGACTGGACGGAGGCCACCCGCATCAATGACGTGCTGGCGCCGCTGCGCGCGGCCTGGGCCCTGGGATCCTTCCCGGTCGTCATCAAGGAGGCGATGCGCGTGGTGGGACGCGACCCGGGGCCCACGCGCCGGCCCGTGACGGGGCTGCCGCCGGCCAAGCTGGACGTGTTGCAGGGAATCTGCCGTCGCATCCTCGAGGAAGAGAACAAGCTCTGAGCACGGTGGCGACCATGCTTTCCTTCGACGCCGGGCCCGTGCTGCTGCAGTCGGGCGCGCGGCATCCTGGGGCACGGCTCGCGTACACGACGTGGGGGCGTCTCGACGACCGGCGATCCAACGCGGTGCTGCTCTGCACGCCCTTCGGCGCGCAGCATCCCGAGCTCGAGTGGATCGTGCAGCCGGACGGGCTGCTCGATGCGAACCGCTATTTCGTGATCGTGCCCAACTTGTTCGGCAACGGCCTCTCGTCGTCGCCGGTCGAGCAGGGCGGTCGAGCGGAAGCATGGTCCGACTTCACCATCCACGACAACTGCGCGATCCAGCATCGACTGGTCACGGAAGTGCTGGGGATCGAGCGGCTGGCGCTGGTCTGGGGCTGGTCCATGGGCGGCCAGCAGGCGTACGAGTGGGGTGCCGCTTATCCGGAGATGGTCGAGCGGATTGCAGTCCTGTGCGGATCCGCGCGGACTGCCCCGCACAACCATGTGTTCCTGGAAGGCGTCAAGACGGCGCTACAGCATGACCCGGAGGTGGCACGGGGCATCGAGGGACCGGCACACGACCGCGCGATGCGCGCGGTGGGCCGCATCTACGCGGGATGGGCGTTGTCGCAAGCGTTCTACCGCCAGGAGGTGTGGCGCACGCTGGGCTTCGCCACGCTGGAGGACTTCCTCGTGGGCTATTGGGAGGCGGGATTCCTCAAGCGCAATGCGGCCAACCTGCTTGCGCACATTGCAACGTGGCAGAAGGCGGACATCAGCGCCAATGCGCGCTACCGCGGGGATTTCGGCGCAGCGCTATCCTCGATCAGTGCGCGCGCGCTGGTCATGCCGGCTACCACCGACCTTTACTTTCCGCCCGAGGACAACGCACTCGAGGTGGAGCGCATGCCGCACGCCAGGCTGCTCCCCATTCCGTCGGTATGGGGCCACCGGGCCGGCATGCCCGTCAAGGCGCCGCAGGAGCGGGCGTTCATCCGGGCTGCCCTGGCCGAGCTGCTGGCGCAGCCACCGATCCGCTGACGAACGTCATGAACCCGCTGCTTCCGGCTCGGCCGTGTCGGCCGGGTCGTTCAGCCGGCGCAGTTCGTGAAGGATTTCCACTTCTTCCGTGATGGACAGGAAGGCCTGCAGCACCGGAGGCAACAGCTCCCGATCGTAGACCACGACGCCCACTTCTTCCGTGCTCGCCGAATTGGGAAGCGGGATCGCCGTCGTACCCCGAGGCGGCCCGAAGGGGTGCAGGTAACTGCGGGGCAGGACCGTGGACCAGTGCCCGGAACCGACGTGCGCACACAGCGAGAGGATGGAGTCCGTCTCGATCTGCGGCGTGGGCGAGCAACCGGCGGCCGCGAACTGGCGGTCGATGATCTCCCGCGTCCGGATGTTCTTCTTCAGCAGCGCGAGCGGCATCCCGGCGACATCCTCCCAGGTGACGAGAGGACGCCCGCTCATGGGGCCGTCCGAGGGCGTGAGGAAGGTGTAGTTCTCGGTGTAGAGCACCCGGGTGGCGCGGATGTTGGGGACCAGCCCGGTGCTGAGCAGCGTGAGTCCGACGTCCAGCTCGAGGTCCAGCAGCTTGCGCTGGATGTCGTGCTCGGTCAGCGACAAGGCCTCGATCGACACGAGCGGGAACCGTGTGCACAGCGCCCCCGTGAGCACCGGAAGCATCGGCATCACCGACGGCACCACGCCCACCTTGAGGCGCCCGGCCAGGGCCGCTGTCCCCTGTTCGAGCTGCTGGCGCAGGGTCGACTCCTCGTCGAGAACCTTGCGGGCGAAGTTCAACACCAGCTCGCCCTGCGGCGTGAAGCCCTTGAACCGCTGTGTCCGCAAGATGATGGGGACACCCAGGTCCTCTTCCAGCTGGCGCAAGGCGGTGGAAAGGCCCGGCTGGGAAACGTTGCACGCTTCGGCGGCACGCCCGAAGTGACCCTCGCGGGCCAGTGCGGTCAGGTAGATGAGCTGCTTGAGAACCATCGGCTGCAAGTTGGGTTGCTGGCGCGCTGCCGCCGGTGCGTTGCGGCCATCGAGAGACCGCGCACGATAATACTCGACCGCAACGTGTGTCATGCGAAGGCCTGTCGTGTGAGCTGTCGCCCCGGCTGGCCGCTCCCGCCTCCGCCGGGATGACGCTTCAAAGACGCAACCTTCCCGCATACCCCGTCATCTCCAGGTACCCGCGCCCCACCCGCTTGCCGTTGCCATCCAGCAGGTCGGACAGGCCCTCCCAGTAGATCGCGCCCGTGGACGCGCGGCTGTCCAGCTCCTGGTTGTCGAGCACCGCGCGTACGGTGTAGAAGTCGGCGGGCGTGCGGATCATCCACTCCACCGGGTACGTGGCATTCGACAGCGGGCTGGTCCACATCCGCTGCGCACGGAACTCCGTCTCGCCAGGACTCGCCACGTACAGGCTGCCGCCGGCACTGCGGAACGAGCCGCCATCCCATAGCGTGCCACCGTCCTTGCGGCGCAGGCGGAACGCCGTGAGCGCGCTGCCGTCGTCCAGGTTCATGCCGACCCAGTCCCAGCCCACGGCGTCCGGGTGCAGCACCTCTTCGCTCCACTCGTGGTCCAGCCAGGCTCGGCCCGTGACCGCGAAACTGCGTCCCTGCAATGAAAGCTGCCCGGCGACGGCAAGCTGCGGGATGCTGTAGTAATAGCTGGCCTGCTTCTCCTCTGGCCCCTTGCGCGAGAGGCCTGCCTTCCCTTGCAGCAGGACGGGCTGGGTCGGCGTGCAGCGCAGGTCGAGTCCGAAGCCCGTCGCCGGCAGCACCGCATGCCAGGTCTCGCTTTCCCGACCCAGCGACCAATCGCGCAGGCGCAAGCGCGCATCCTCTTCGCTGGCCTGGGCGATGCCGAAACCGGCGCGCGCGATGCGCTGGTCGTGCCACAGCTTGCGGCCCTGCACGTCGGTGATGGCGGCATGCGCGAACAGCAGCTGCTTCGCCGCGAACGCGGAGTGCATCCCTTGCGTGGCATCCACGCGGGTGCGGAAGAAGGTCACCTGGAAGCCGAAGCTGCGCCCGCCGCTTTCCGCGTGGCCGGTGATGTACCACCACTCGGTGCGCAGGTCGGGGTGCGCGCCATGGTCCGCGGGGAAGGCGATGCGGCGCTCCGGCAGCGCGCCGGCGCCGGACGCGAAGGCGAGCGCGGGCAGGGCGGCCAGGAAGGGGCGGCGGCGGATCACCAGTCCTCCTTCACCGCCAGCACGGCGTCGCGGCCGGCGGCAGCGCGGCCTGCGGCCCACGCGGTGACGGTGCCGGCCACGATCACCGCCGCGCACAGCGCCAGCAGCCGCGCCCAGGGCACCAGCAGGTCCATCGTCCAATGGAAGCTTTGCGGATTGACGACGTGCACCAGGACGACGGCGACGCCGAGTCCCAGCGCCAGGCCGGCCAACGCGCCGATGAGGGTCCAGGCGGCGCCTTCTCCCGCCACCACCGCCAGGATCTGCCGCCGCGTCAGCCCCAGGTGCTGCAACAGGCCGAACTCCTTGCGCCGCGCCAGCACCTGCGCGCTGAAGCTCGCCGCCACGCCGAACAGCCCGATCGCGATCGCCACCGCCTGCAACCAGTACGTGACGGCGAAGCTGCGGTCGAAGATGCGCAGCGACACCTTGCGGACCTCCGACGCGGAAGCGAGCTCGACGAGATCCGGATTGCCGGTCTCGCGGGCCACTCGTTCGCGCACGCGCAACTGGACGTCCTCGGCCGAGGCGCCTGGCGCCAACCACAGCATCAGGTCGTTGACGCGCGTGTCGCCGGTCAGCCGCAGGTAGTCCGCCTGCGCAATGACGATGGCGCCGGTCTGCCGCACGTAGTCGCGCCAGACGCCAGCCACGAAGAAGGTGTGGTCGCCCAGCACCGTGCGCAGCAACGGCAACGGCTGGCCGATGCGCGCGCCGTACAGGTCGACCAACGCCTCGCTCACGTACACCGGCACGGCTCCGGCGGGTGCAGGAGTGGCTTCGCCCACCAGCGGCAGCACGCGGCTCGCATCGTCCATCGTGCGGGCGAGAAGCACCACCGGCGGCCGGGCCGGGTCGAGCGGCAGGCTGCGCACGCGCTGGAGGGCCACGCGTTCGACGCCGCGCAGCTGCGATACGGCTTGCACCAGCTGCGGCGTGAGGAAGGCCGTGTCGGCCGCGCCGGTGCTGACGCTCGTGCGCAGGTACAGGTCCGCCGGCAGCAGGATGTCCAGCCAGTCGGAGACGGATTGGCGGAAGCTGGCGACCATCACCGTGAGCGCGACGGCGAGGCTGAGCGCCGCGACCACGCCGCTGACCGCGACGGCCGCGCTTTCGCGCACGCGCCGCGCGCGTTCGACGGCCAGCAGCGGCAGCAGCCGGTGGGCCACCAGCGGGGCGATGCGGTCGTACAGCGCGCCCACCGCACCCGGCAGGACCGAGATGCCGCCGACCAGCAGCAGCCCCACCGACACGTACGCGGCGAGCGGGATGCCCGCGATCGGCGGCAGCAGGGCCAGCACGCCGGCCATCAGCAGGGCGACCCAGCCCAGGGCATGCCGCCGCCCGCGCGGCAAGGCGGTGCCCAACCCCTTGAGCGTCTGCGCCAGCGGCAGGCGAGCCGCGCTGTTCGCCGGCAGCCAGCCGCCCGCCATCGCGGCGACGACCCCGAGCAGGCCGTAGCCAACGGCTGTCGCGCCGCTCCACTGCAATCGCGGTCGGACGCCGGGGAAGTAGCCGCCGCCCAGATCGCCACCGAGCAGCGACATCGCCGCTGCGGCCAGCGCAGTACCGAGCGCGATGCCCAATGCGCTGCCGATGACGCCCAGCACGGCGGACTCCGCCAGCACCAGCCGCAGGCGCTGCCGCGCCGTCAGCCCCAGCACGCCGAGCAGTGCGAACTGCTGCGCGCGGCGCGCGACGCTCAGGGCCAGCACGGAGAACACGAGGAAGGCGCCGGTGAACAATGCCACCAGGGCCAGCACCGTGAGGTTCACGCGGTAGGCGCGCGAGAGCTGGCTGACGCGCTGGCCCGCATCATCGGGCTCCGCCCCCTGCACGTCCGCGGGCAGGGCGGCGCGTCGCATCCAGTCGGCATGGGCGACGCCGGGCTTGAGCTTGACGTCGATGCGCGTGAGCTGGCCGGCGCGGGCGAAGAGGTCCTGCGCCGCCGCGATGTCCATCACCAGCAGGGGGCCGCCGCCTGCGTTGCTGGTGCCGGCGACACGCACTTCGCGCAACTGCATGCCAGCCTGCAGGCGCAGCCGGTCACGCGGCAGCACGGCTTGCGCGGCGGGATTCAGGAAGACGGTGGCGGGGGCGAGGATGGCGAGGCGTTCGCCTGCCTCGGTGACGGATGGCACCAGCGTCGGCGCGATGGCGCCGGCGACCAGCGCATCGATGCCCAGCACGCGCACCGTCGTGCGGGCGCCGCTCGCGGATGTGGCCAGCGTCTGCAGCTCCAGCACGGGACTCGCGACGGCCACCTCGGGATGGGTGGCCACACGCGCATACAGCGCCTCGGGCAATGCGCCGCGCGAAGATCGGAGTTCGAGGTCCGGCTGGCCGCCGGCCGACCGCGCCGCGCTGGCGAATTCGTCCAGCGCCGAAGCGTTGATCAGGTGGACGGAGAAGGCCAGCGCCACGCCCAGCATGACGGCCAGCACCGCGGTGGCGCTGCGCCACGCATGGTGCCGGACTTCCTGCCAGGAATAGGTGGCCAGCAGCGACAGCATCGCGGCATTGTGCCGCCCGCTGCCGCGGATCGATGGCTTACGCCATCTCTCCCATCAGTTCTTCCTTGCGCGCCATCAGCTCGTCGCGCATGGAGACCAGGTCCAGCTTGCGGGCGGAGCGCGCCTTCGGGAAGATCTCGCCGCGCTCTTCCTTCACGTGGTGGTCGATGTATTCGCCCAGCACCGTCACCTTGGCGTCGAACATCTCGTCGGCCTCGGCCATGCCCTCGATCTGCGCGATCAGGTCCTTGGCCGACTGGTGCTCGACTTCGGCTTCGGCCAGCAGGTCGGTGTCCTTGATGACGGCGCGCAGCGCCGGGTAGAAGATCTCTTCCTCGATCTGCGCGTGGACGGTGAGCTCGTGGCAGATCTGCCGCGCCAGGTCCAGCTTCTTCTGGCCGACCGTGCGACCGCGGGACTTGGTGAGCTCCTCGTACTCCTTGAACATCTTCTTCACCGCGCGATGGTCCGCGTCGAGCAGGTCGCAAGCGTCTTTTTCACTGCGTGTCGCCATATCGTTCTCCTTGGATGGTGCCTTCATGATGAAAGGGTGATCGGCCGAGCCATGTAGGAGAACAGCGGCATGAACCGGTGTGCTGCGCCGACGGACGCTCCGGCTTCCATTCCGTCGGCGCGCGCTTGCCTCTGGCGCTTGCGTGGGCCGGTGCCTGACGGTTGAGCCTTTCCGGGCCGCCTACTCTTCGCCCTGCATTCCAAGGAAAGGGTTTCCATGAGTCAGTTGCCCACCGAACAGATCGAAGCGGCGAAGAACCGCACCGACAAGGTCCAGCAGGACCTGGAAGTCGCCAGCGCCGAACTGGGCCTCGCCCACGGCGCGCTCGATCGCAGCCTTCCCGCCAGCGCCAAGCAGGGTGACGTGGCGTGGGCCATCGCCCAGAACAAGATCCTGGAGCGCAAGGTCCAGCGGGCGGCGGAGGAACTGGAGGAAGTGACGGAGTTGCTGGAGCAGGCGCAAGGGGCGGCCTGAGGCGTCATGGCCGCGCATAGAATGCGCGCATGAAACGACGCCTGGCACTCACCGCTGCGGGATCGGCCGTGCTGCTCGCCGCTTGCGGCAAGGAAACCGCGGCCGACAAGCCTGCAGCCAGCGGCGGCAAGACGGTCTCCGTCGAAGCCATTGCCGCTCAGGCCAAGGGCTTCAGCGTGGGGTCTTCCATGGCCTCGCGCGTCGTCTACGTGTTCTTCGACGCGCAGTGCCCGCATTGCTCCGCCCTGTGGGAGGCCTCGCGCCCGCTGCGGTCGCAGGCGCGCTTCGTCTGGATCCCGGTGGGCCTGATCAACGAGAAGAGCGTGACCCAGGGCGCCACGATCCTCGGCGCCGCCGACCCGGTGGCGACCATGGACCAGCACGAAGCGTCCATGCGCAACCAGCAGGGCGGCATCAGCGCCATGGGCGTGGCGGACGCAGGTCGTGCCGCCGTGAAGAGCAATACCGAGCTGATGAACAGCTTCGGCCTCGGCGGCGTGCCGGCCATCATCGCGAAGGATCGCCAGACCGGGCAGGTGCAGGCGATCGAAGGCTCCATGCCCACCGCCGCGCTGGCCAAGCGCCTGGGCCTCAACGCGCCCGGCTGACCACCCCGTCCGCACGCAGCTGCAGCACGCGGTCCGCCTGGGACGCCGCTGCCGCCGAATGCGTGACCAGCACCAGCGCTGCGCCACTCTCCCGCGCCTGGTTGCGTAGAACTTCCATGACACGCGCCGCGGTCGAAGGATCGAGATTGCCCGTGGGTTCGTCGGCCAGCAGCAGCGTGGGCCGGTGCACCAGCGCCCGGGCGATGGCCACCCGCTGCAACTGGCCTCCGCTCAATTCCTGCGGCAGCCGCTGGCCGAGGCCGGAAAGTCCCACCGCGTCCAGCATGGCGTGGACCCGTGCAGGGTCCGGTTGGTTCAGCAGCAACAAGGGCAGCCCCACGTTCTGCGCCACGTCCAGGTGCGGCAGCACGTGGAAGGCCTGGAACACGAAGCCGAGCTTGCGCCGCCGCAGCAAGGCCCGGCCTTCATCGTCCAGCGTCCCGAGGTCGACGCCGTCGACCGTGACCGAACCCGCATCCCAGGTGTCGAGGCCGGCCATGCAGTTGAGCAAGGTCGACTTGCCGACGCCGGATTCCCCGACGACGGCCACGAACTCGCCCGCTGCTACTGCGAGCGAGACGCCATGGAACACCTCGATCGGTCCGTAGCGCTTGGCAAGATCGCGGACGGCCAGGCTCATGCCCGGGCTCCGGCGGCGCGCAGGACCTGCCCCACGACATCCGGCCCGTCACAGGCGATCACCTCGCGTTGCGGCATGCCTCGCAACCAGGTGAGCTGGCGCTTGGCAAGCTGCCGTGTCGCCGCGATGCCCCGCTCGCGCAGTTCGGCCACGGGAAAGACGCCGTCCAGCGCCTCCCACGCCTGCCGATAGCCGACGCATCGCATGCTGGGCAGGTCTGGCCGCAAGTCGCCGCGTGCGCGCAGCGCCCGTACTTCGTCCAGGAAGCCGGCAGCGAGCATCTGGTCGAAGCGCAGCGCAATGCGTTCGTGCAGCCATGCGCGCTCCGCCGGTTCGAGCGAAAGGAAGAGGTCGGGTTGCAAGCCGGCGCTGCGTTCACCGCTGGCGTGCAACAGCGACAACGGAACGCCCGTGGCGCGATAAACCTCCAGCGCGCGCTGGATCCGCTGCGCGTCGTTGGGCGCGAGGCGTGCGGCCGTGGCCGGGTCCACCGCCTCCAGTTCTGCGTGCAATGCGGGCCAGCCGCGCCCGGCGGCTTCCTCGTCCAGCTCGGCACGCAGTGCGGCATCGGCAGCCGGCATCGGGTCCAGCCCTTCGAACAAGGCCTTGAAGTACAGCATGGTGCCGCCCACCAGCAGCACGCGGCGGCCGCGTGCGCGGATCCCGCGGATGAGCCGATGCGCGTCTGCCGCGAAGGCCGCGGCGCTGTAGTGCCCGGACGGGTCCAGGATATCGATGAGGTGGTGTGGCACGCGCGCGAGCTCTTGCCGCGTCGGCTTGGCCGTGCCGATGTCCATGCCCCGGTAGACCAGGGCGGAGTCGACGCTGACGATCTCGGCGTCCAGTGCCCCGGCCAGGACGAGCGAGACGGCGCTCTTGCCGGACGCTGTGGGCCCGGCCAGCGCCACCACGGCGGGCAGCGCATCGGTGGACATGCGGTCGAGGTTAGCAGATGCCCCAGCTGGATTTGCATGCGGTTGCACTGGTCACCGCGAACGTAAGACAGGGAACAGAATGCACGCAAGGGTGATTTCTAGGAGACAGCGTGGAAGTGAGGGTGTTCCTGGTGGAAGACCTGGCCCGCATGCGTGGATTGCTGGACGACCTGTTCGCATCCCTCGGCGGCATCCGCGTGGTGGCGGTCGCGACCACGGAAGCGGAGGCGCGGCTGTGGCTGGACGAAAACCACGGAGAGTGGGATGTCGCAGTGCTGGACCTGGTGCTGGAGCAGGGCGGCGGCATGAATCTCGTGCGGCACTGCGCGCAGGTTCCGCTGGCCGGTCGCGTGGTGGTGTTCAGCAGTTTCGCGACGCCGGGCGTGCGGCGCCGCTGCCTCGAGCTTGGCGCAGATGCGGTGTTCGACAAGGGGGAGACTGCCGCCTTCATCGGTTTCTTCGACGAACTGAAGAAGCAGGAGAACGCAGGGCCTTGAGCGCACGCTCGAGGCACCCGCTGACGAGTCGGCAATGTCGTACAAAAGTCTCCGGGCGGTCCGGACAGCAAGAAGCTGGCCAGCTCGCGAGAATGCTCGGCATGAGCACGAGTTCCGGCAACGGTCCTGACGACGCGGGCGCCTCCTGGGCAGCGGAATCGCTGCCCATGTCCGTGCGCAAGGAGTTGCTGGAACGGGAGTTGAGGAAGCTGGGATACCGCGTGGGCGAGCCCCAGGGCCCTGTGATGCAGCAACAGCAGCAACCCCAGCGCGAAGGCTCGTCGCATCCGCAAGCTGCCGACTCGGACGGCAGCGGTCACGGCGCTTGAATGTCATCCCCGCGAAGGCGGGGATCCAGGGCTCCCGCATTGAAGATGGAAAGCCCTGGGCCCCCGCCTTCGCGGGGGTGACGGTCCGCTCCGTACAATCCGCCGGCAATGCCTCCCCAGACCCTTTCGATCCGCGGCACACCGCTTGCCGGTGGCCGCCTGCCGGCCGTCTGCGCGCCCCTGGTCGCGCGCACGACCGCGGAACTGGTGACGGAGACGCGCGCCGTTGCGTCCAAGAAGCCGGACTTGCTCGAGTGGCGCGTCGACTTCTTCTCCGCGATCTCCGACACCGCACAGGTTCTCGCAGCCGCGGCCGCCATCCGCGACGCCGCCGCAGGCACCCCGATCCTCTTCACCCGCCGAGCGCAGCGCGAAGGGGGCCAGCCCATCGCGCTGGACGAGCCGCAGGTGCTGGCGATGTACGAAGCGGTCATCGCGTCCGGTTGCGTCGACCTGGTCGACTACGAGATGGACAACGACGCCAACCTGCTGGCCCGCGTGCGTGAACTCGCGCGGGCTCGCAAGCTGCCGCTGGTGCTGTCCTTCCACGATTTCCAGCGTACGCCGTCCACGGAGCAACTCTCCGCGCGCTTCGCCCAGGCGCAGTCGCTCGGCGCCGACGTTGCGAAGGTGGCGGTCATGCCGCAATCGATGGACGACGTGCACCGGCTCCTTGGCGCCACGCTGAAGGCCAGCGAAAGCCTGCCGATCCCGGTGATCAGCATGGCGATGGGGGGCCTGGGTGCGGTGAGCCGCGTGTGCGGCGGTGTGTTCGGATCCGCGCTGACCTTCGCCGTCGGCGCGGCGGCTTCGGCCCCCGGCCAGATGCCCATCGAGGACGTGCAGGCCGCTATTGCGGTGCTGCGGCGCGCGACGTCAGGCTGAAGAAGTCCTTCAGCGCCTCGCGGTACTTCGGCAGCCCCACGGCCATGGTGCTGAAGTGCGACCCGCCCTCCACCAGCAGGAAGTGCTTGGGCCCGGTGGCGGCTTCGTACAGCCGCCGGCCCAGCATGGAGGGGATCAGGCTGTCGTTCTCGCCGTGCACCACCAGCAGCGGCGAACGCAGCTTGTCCACCTTCTTGACGGCCTCGAAGCGCTGCGTGATCAGCGCCGAGATGGGCAGCCAGCCGAACTTCATCGAGCTGGCGACATCCGGGATGGAGGTGAACGTGCCTTCGACGATGACGCCGCGCTCGTCTTCCACGCGCGAGGCCAGGTCGATGGCGATCGCGCCGCCCAGGGAGTGGCCGAAGACATAGCGCTCGCGCTGGCCGTGCCTGGCGGCGAGCCACTTCCACGCGGTCTGCGCGTCCTCGTACGCCATGTCCTCGGACGGCAGGCCGGCGGTGGACTTGCCGAAGCCGCGGTAGTCGATGGCCAGCACCGAGAAACCGAGTTGCTGCATGCGGCGGATGCGCGGCGCGGAGCCGGTCACGTTCCAGCGGGCGCCGTGCAGGTACAGCAGGACCGGGCCGTCCTCGGCGCCGTGCCTGGCAGGCGCCCACAGTCCGTGCAGGCGCACGTCCTGCCCCGTCACCTCGGAGCGGAAGTCGATCCAGATGTCTTCCATGCCTTCGGCCGCCGCAGCGCTGGCGCCCCATGACGAGTCGCTTGGCTGGAAGATCCACGCCCGCTGCCGCTCGTCCAGCGTGGTACAGCCCATGGTGAGGGCGGTGGCCAAGGCGGCGACGCTGGCGATGAGGTAGCGGGCTTTCATGTGCAGGCCTGAGTCGCGGCGGAACCGAAAGTTCAGCCGTTTACCGGACTTTAGCGTCCCCGCAGGAACAGTGCGTCGAGTTCGCGCACGGTCAGCTGGCGCCAGGTCGGCCGGCCATGGTTGCACTGGTCCGAGCGGTCGGTCTCTTCCATCTGCCGCAGCAGCGCGTTCATCTCGTCCAGCGTCAGGCGGCGGTTCGCGCGGACGGCGCCGTGGCACGCCATGGTGGCCAGCAGCTCGTTGCGGGCGCGCTCGACCACGCTGCTGGCGTCGTGCTGGGCGAGTTCGGCCAGGACGCTGCGGGCCAGCTCGACCGGGTCGCCTTGTGCCAGCGTGGTGGGCACGGCGCGCACGGCAAGCGTTTTCGGGGTGAAGGGGGTGACCTGCAGGCCGAGCAGCTCCAGCGTGGACTGGCTGGATTCGGCCGTCGCCACCTCGGCCGGGGTGGCGGGGAAGGCGGCCGGGATCAGCAGCGGCTGGCTGCGGATCTCCTGGGCGTCCATCTGCGCCTTGAGGCGCTCGTAGACGATGCGCTCGTGCGCGGCGTGCATGTCGACCACGACCAGGCCTTGCGCATTTTCGGCGAGGATGTAGATGCCCTGGAGTTGGGCGATGGCGCGGCCGAGGGGCCACTCGCCCGTGGGCACTTCATTCGCAGGCCGGCTTGCCGAGGGCACCCCGGCCGATTCGGTGCTCGGCGCGAACGCCGCGGTGCCTTCGGCAACCCGGCCTACGGACCACAAGGCACTCATGTCCGACACGCGCTCGCCCACTTGCGGCACGAATGGAATCGCCGGCTGCCGCCACAGTGGCTGGGCGACCGGAACGGCGGCGGCAGGCATTGGCACCGCCGCATTTCCCGCCCGCGGCGCCGACAACGCCGCTTCCACCGCCCGGCGCACTGCCTGGTGCACTTCGCGGCTGTCGCGGAAGCGCACCTCGATCTTGGTCGGGTGCACGTTCACGTCCACCCGCGCCGGGTCCACCTGCAAGTGCAGGGCATACACCGGCTGGCGATGGCCATGCAGCAAGTCCTCGTACGCGCTGCGGGCGGCATGCGTGATGACCTTGTCGCGCACGTAGCGGCCGTTCACGTACGCGAATTGCCAGTCGGCACGCGAGCGCGCCGCATCGGGGATGCCGGCACGGCCGCTGATCCGCACCGGGCCGATGGCCGTTTCGATGGACACGCTCTCCGCCAGGAACTCGTCGCCCAGCACGTCCGCGAGGCGCTGGTCGGGCGTGCCCGGCCGCCATTGCTCGCACAACTTGCCTTCGTGCCAGACGGTGAAGCCGACGTCCGGCCGGGCCAGCGCATGGCGGCGCACCGCCTCCACGCAGTGCGCCAGCTCGGTGGCGTCGGTCTTCAGGAACTTGCGGCGGGCCGGGGTGCTGAAGAACAGCTCCTTCACCTCCACCGTGGTGCCGGTGGCCCGTGCGGCCGGCCGCAGCTCGCCACTGCCGGCGTCCAGCAGGAAGGCGCTGGCCTGGCCGGGCGTGCGTGAGAGCAGGTGCAGTTCGGAGACGGAGGCGATGGCGGCCAGGGCCTCGCCCCGGAACCCCATGGTGCCCACCGATTCCAGGTCGGCCAGCGACGCGATCTTGCTGGTGGCGTGGCGGCGCAGCGCCAGCGGCAGCTCCTCGCGGGCGATGCCGCAGCCGTCGTCTTCCACCGAAATCAGGCGCACGCCGCCCGCCAGCAGGCGCACGGTCACCTGGGTGGCGCCGGAGTCCAGCGCGTTGTCGACCAGTTCGCGCACCACCGAGGCCGGCCGTTCGACCACTTCCCCAGCCGCGATCTGGCTCACCAGCTCATCCGGGAGTTCCCGGATGGGGCGGCGCGGGGCAGGGGAGAGCACGGCACTCATGGTCGAGCCATTGTAGGCAGTGATAATCCCCGGCCATGGACCTGGCCCTGCTGCTCGTCGACTTCATCCTGCACGTCGACCGATACCTCGAGAACTTCGTGACGAATTACGGCGCCTGGGTCTATGCGCTGTTGTTCCTGGTCATCTTCGTGGAAACGGGCGTGGTGGTCATGCCCTTCCTGCCCGGGGATTCGCTGCTGTTCGTGGTCGGCGCCCTGTGCGGCGTGGGGCTCATGAGCTATCCCGTCGCGGTGGGCCTGCTCTGGGCGGCGGCGGTGTTGGGCGACCAGTGCAATTATTCCATCGGCCGCTGGTTCGGGCCGCGCGTGTTCCAGTGGGAGCAGTCGCGCTTCTTCAACCGGGCCGCCTTCGACCGGTCCCACGCCTTCTACGAAAAGTA
>JAJNBO010000254.1 GCA_021156245.1 Ramlibacter sp.
CCGCATCGGCGCGCCGCGCTCGGTGATGATCGGCGTGGGCTTGATGGCCATCAGCATGGCGGCGTTTCCGCTCGGCACGACGCTGTGGCTGGCCGCTCTGGTGTGCGTTCCCTGGGCGCTCGGCTGCTTTTCCTCCAACTCCGCGCAGCAGGCCCGCCTGGTCGGCATCGCGCCGCCGCTGGCTGCCGCTTCCGTCGCGCTCAATTCGTCGGCGATGTACGCCGGCCAGGCGATCGGCGCGGCCAGCGGCGGCTGGCTGATCTCGCGCGGCGCGATGGACTGGCTGCACTGGGCCGGCCTGGTGGGCTTGCTCGCCTCGATGGCCGTCAGCGCGCTGGCGACGCACTACGCCAGGCGCCGCGCCCGGCCTTAACCCCGGCCGCGCCCTGGGTCCGGCGGTTCGTCCTGCGGCGGATCCAGGTCGAAGTCCAGCGGCGGCAGGGTCTCGGGTTCGTCGTCTTCCTCCGGCGCCGTCACGTCGATGTCCACCCCCAGGTTCGGCGATGCCGGCGGCACGAGCAGCAGGTCCACGTCGGGGCGAGGCCGCTCGGGTGCATCCAGGTCGTGCAGCGGCTGCAGCGAGGTGTCGCTGAAGTTCGTGATGCGCGGCGGGTTGCGGGGAGCCGAATCCACGGGCGCGATGTCCGTCGCGATGTGGTACAGCAGCACCAGTTCACGATAGGCCTCGAGGCTGAAGGACTCCGCACCCAGGAGGCCGGGCTTGCGGAAGATCGACTCCTCGATGACGTCGAGAACCCGCCGCGTGGGCCACAACGCGACGATGCGGCTCAGCGCGCGCTCGTAGCTCTCGAGCGTCGGGGTCGGCTGGTCGAAGTGATCGAAGTCCGGCACCTCGCCCGAGAAACGCTGGCGGAACTCGCGGCGCAGCCGGTCGAAGTCACCGCGGCGGCCCAGCGAGTGGTACAGCTCCAGCAAGTCCATCCAGGGGAGCGCGCTGGTGTCGACCTGGTCGTGCACATGCCCTTCGAGCACGGCGACAGCCTGGTCCACCTCCCCGATGGAGAGGAAGAAATCCGCCTTGTCGTGCACGTCCAGCAGTTCTTCCACGCCCACCATCCGGATCGATGCGCCGCGGCTGGGCTGGAAGTCCTGCACGGGAATCGGCGCGGTGACGGGAACGATCGCCGCGCGTGCGGCTGGCGCCGGCGTCACCGCCGGGGCTGGGGCCGTCACCGGGGCATGCGCTGCATCCAGCATCAAGTCGACGGCCGGCTCCCTCGGCACGGCAACCGCCGCGGCCTGGGCGTTGCCATGGGCTTCGAACCACCGACCCACGCGCTCGACGCGGTGGATGCGGTACCGGCGCCAGCCGATCACCGCGAGCACCACTGCCAGCAGGGCGGCCAGCGCGAGGACCAGCAAGGACGCCGTGCTGCGCTCCCCCTGGGCCTTCTCCACCTGTGCGCGCATCTCGGCGACGGCGGCGGCGTTCTGCCGCGTGGCCTCGCGCACGGACTGCAACTCGCCCTGCAGTGCCTGCAGCCGCTGCGCGTCCTGCAGCGCCTCCTCGGGCGCCTTCTGCAAGGCCTGCCACAAGGCGGCCGCGGCCTGCCGCTTTCCGGCATCCAGGCTCGGCTGGGTCCCGATCTCCGTGCTCAGGCGCAGCGTCGGCGAATGATCGATGGACAGGTCCAGCGGCTCCAGCTTCAGCACCGGACGCGGCGGCGCCTTCGGGGTTTCGGGACTTGGGCGGACCTGTGCGGAAGGCCTGCGCACGACGGGCGCCGCTGCCGACGCCGGCGCGGCAGGCCGCACGGGCGCTGCGATGCGGGGCGCAGCAGTGGCGGGGGCTGGCGCTGCCGCAGCAGCAGGCGGCGATGGTGGAGCCGAGGGAACGACGGGAAGGGGCCTCGGCGCGGCCGCCCGCCCCGGGTTGACCGAGGCTTCCGCCGGCGGGACTTCGGCCAGCATCACGTACTTGCGCGTGCTGGCCTGGCCGCAACCCACGCGCAGGTACACGATGACCATCGGCTCATCCACCGGGAGTTCCGAGGACACGCGCAGCACACCCTCCTGGCCGGCACGGGGTTCCCAGCGCACGGTCGGGGTGCGCGTGGTCCTTTGTTCGCCGTAGAACACGTCGGCGCTGGCGCAGGGGTCCGTCTCGGCGGCATCCAGGGTGGCCGGGATCGTCAGCTCGA
Organism: Ramlibacter sp.; assembly: GCA_021156245.1. Lineage (GTDB taxonomy): Bacteria > Pseudomonadota > Gammaproteobacteria > Burkholderiales > Burkholderiaceae_C > Ramlibacter. The sequence goes on from JAJNBO010000254.1 coordinate 2,163, forward strand.
GCGGGCGCCCGACCAGCACCGCTCCCCGGGCGGCGCCCAGGGACAGCGCTGCCGCGTCCAGGGCCAGCAGGCATCCGCACGCCGCGACCGCCAGGACACGGAAGGTAACTGTGTGCAACATCGACCTGCATTCTAGGCACGGCCGGCCCTGGTTCGCGGAAGAAGTGGCCCGGGACGCACCGGCGCACCCGCCGATAATCCTCCGATGGAGACTCGTTACAACACGATAGGCGTCGCCGGAGCCGGCGCCATGGGACGCGGCATCGCCCAGATCGCCGCGCAGGCGGGCAGCGTGGTGCGCCTGTACGACACGCAGCCCGCGGCCGTGCAGAAAGCCATCCAGGAACTGGGCGGCCAGTGGGACCGCTTGCTCGAGAAAGGCCGGATGGACGCCGCGGCGGTGGCGGCCGCCAAGGCGCGGCTGCGGCCGGCGCTCAACCTGCAGGACCTGGCGGACTGCGGGCTGGTCGTCGAGGCCATCATCGAGCGCCTGGACATCAAGCGCGCCCTGTTCGCGGAGCTGGAGCGCATCGTCGCCCCGGACGCGGTGCTCGCCACGAACACCTCGTCGCTGTCCGTCACCGCCATCGCCGCAGGCCTCGACCGGCCACAGCGGGTGGCGGGCTATCACTTCTTCAACCCGGTGCCGTTGATGAAGGTCGTGGAGGTGATCGCCGGCCTCAAGACGGACCCGGCGGTCTGCGAAGGACTGACGGTGTACGCGCGCCAGATGGGCCACACGCCGGTGCAGGCGCAGGACACGCCCGGCTTCATCGTCAACCACGCCGGGCGCGGCTACAACACGGAAGCCTTGCGCATCGCGGGCGAAGGCATCGCCGACTTCGCGACGATCGACCGCATCCTGCGCGACCAGGTCGGCTTCAAGCTCGGCCCGTTCGAGCTGATGGACCTCACCGGACTGGACGTTTCGCATCCGGTCATGGAGTCGGTGTACCGCCAGTACTTCGACGAGCCGCGCTACCGGCCCAACGTGATCACCGCGCAGCGCCTGGCGGGCAACGTGCTGGGCCGCAAGACGGGACAAGGCTTCTATCGCTACCTCGAAGGCAAGGCGCAGGTTCCTGCGGAGCCGCCCGTTCCCCAGGTGGACGAGTTGCCACCGGTGTGGGTTTCCACCCGCGCGGCGCGCCGGCCGGAGCTGTACCAGCTGCTCAAGGACCTCGGGGCCAAGGTGGAAACGGGCCAGTCTCCATCGATCCATGCGCTCACGCTGGTGGCGCCGCTCGGCTTCGACGTGACCACCGTGGCCGTCGTCGAGCGGCTCGACCCGGCCCGCACCGTCGGCATCGACATGCTGATCGAGGACGCGGCGACGAAGCGCCGCGTCCTTGCCACCAACCCGGCCACCCGCGCCGACATGCGCGATGCGGCGCACGCCCTCTTCGCGCGTGACGGCAAACCGGTCAGCGTGATCCGCGACTCCGGCGGCTTCGTCACCCAGCGCGTCGTCGCCACCATCGTGAACATCGCCGCGGACATCTGCCAGCAGCGCATCTGCACGCCGAAGGACCTGGAGACCGCCGTGACGCTCGGCCTGGGCTATCCGCTGGGGCCGCTGGCCATGGGCGACCGATGGGGCCCGACCAACATCCTGGAAGTCCTGTTCAACCTGCAGACCGTGTATGGAGACCCGCGCTATCGGCCCAGCCCCTGGCTTCGCCGCCGTGGCGCCATCGGCCTTTCACTCCTGCAGGAGGAAACCTGAACATGGCCGCCGAACTCAAGAGCCGCAGCGAGGGCCGCACGATGGTGCTGACCCTCAGCAACCCCGAGCACCGCAATGCGCTTGGCCCGGAAATCTACGCGGCCGGCGTCGAGGCGCTGAACGCGGCCGACAGCAATCCGGAAGTACGGAGCGTGGTGATCACGGGCGCGGGCACCACCTTCTGCGCGGGCGGGAACCTGCAGCGCCTGCTGGACAACAGGCGCAAGCCGCCTGAAGTGCAGGCGCAATCGATCGAGGGACTGCACGCCTGGATCGAGGCGATCCGCACCTTTCCCAAGCCGGTGATCGCCGCCGTCGAAGGCGCCGCGGCGGGAGCCGGGTTCTCGCTGGCGCTCGCCTGCGACTTCATCGTCGCCGCGGACAACGCGGTGTTCGTGATGGCGTACAGCAGCGTCGCCCTGTCGCCGGACGGCGGCGGGACCTGGAGCCTGGCGCGCACCCTGCCCCGCCAGCTGGTCAGCGAGTTGCTGATGTGCGGCGAGCGCATCGGCGCCGCACGGCTGAACCAGCTGGGCGTCGTCAATCGCGTGACGTCGCCCGGCAATTCGCTCGAGGAGGCCCTGGCGCTGGCCGCGCGGCTGAACGAGCGCGCGCCCAACGCGCTGGCGAGCATCAAGGAGCTGCTGAACGACGCCGGCGACACGGCGCTGACGCGCCAGCTCGCGGCCGAGCGTGATCATTTCGTTCGCAACCTGCACCACGGGAATGCCGGCATCGGGATCGAGGCGTTCCTTTCCAAGCAGCCCCCGCTGTATCCCTGAGCGGTCGCGCACGTGACAATGCCCTGGACTGCCAGTCACTCACAAGACAGAGCAATGGACGATCCCATTCTTACCATCGAGGAACGCGCGGCGATCAACAACGGTCGCTGGTTCTCCTCCCTC
>JAJNBO010000255.1 GCA_021156245.1 Ramlibacter sp.
AGCAGGATGGCGCCCACGCCGCACGCTGCGTTGCCGAGGGTGAAGAAGTCGGCCAGGTGGAATTCCCGGACCATGGAGAAATGACGGGGCGCGCTGCGTTCCATGCGCCTGAACTTACGCACCAGCTGGGCCGCGCGACGTAGTCCCCATGCTTGTGCCGGGGTGCGGCTTCACCGCAACCCACCGGTTTGCCAGCGCGGCCGCAATCGCGTCCAATCCCTTCCATGCAAGCAAGCCGCGACGCCATCGAATCCCCTTACGCCTGGGCGCGCCTGGCCATGTCCCTGCTGCTCATGACCATCGGCGGCTCGGGCATGTATGCCATCACCGTGATCCTGCCGCACATGCAGCGGGACTTCGGCATCGCGCGCGGCGACGCCTCGCTCCCGTACACGCTGACGATGATCGGCTTCGGCGTGGGCGGCATCGTGATGGGCCGGCTGGCGGACCGTTTCGGCGTGATGGTTCCGGTGATGATCGGCGCGGTGGGCCTGGGCGTCGGGTATGTCTTCGCCGGGATGGCGTCCGGCCTCGTGCTGTTCGGGTTGATGCAGGGCCTGTTCATCGGACTGCTCGGCACGTCGGCCACCTTCGCCCCGCTGGTGGCCGACACCACCCGCTGGTTCGACAAGCGCCGGGGCATCGCACTGGCGATCTGCATGAGCGGCAACTACACCGCGGGGGCGGTATGGCCGCCGGTGATGCAGTACTTCATCGACAGCGTCGGCTGGCGCCAGACGTATGTCGGCATGGGCATCTTCTGCGTGGCGAGCATGGTGCCGCTCGCACTGTTCCTGCGGCGGCGCCCGCCGGCGCAGGAGCTGGCGGCGCCGGCCGCGGGCGCAGCGCCCTCCACCGCGTCCGATCGGCCATTGGGCATGTCGCCGAACGTGCTGCTCGGGCTGCTGTGCGTGGCCGGGGTGTCCTGCTGCGTGGCGATGTCGATGCCGCAGGTGCACATCGTCGCCTACTGCGGCGACCTCGGCTTCGGCGCCGCCCGGGGCGCCGAGATGCTGTCGCTGATGCTCGGCATGGGCGTGGTGAGCCGCCTGGTGTCCGGCTGGATCTCCGACCGCATCGGCGGCCTGCGCACGCTGCTCCTCGGCTCGCTGCTGCAAGGCATTGCCTTGCTGATGTTCCTGCCCTCCGACGGGCTGGTGTCGCTGTACGTCGTGTCCGGGATGTTCGGCCTGTTCCAGGGCGGCATCGTCCCGGCCTACGCGCTGATCGTGCGGGAGTACTTCCCGCCGCAGCAGGCCGGCGCGCGCACCGGCACGGTCCTGATGGCGACCCTGCTCGGCATGGCGCTGGGCGGCTGGATGTCGGGTGCGGTGTTCGACCTCACCGGCTCCTACTACGCCGCGTTCCTGAACGGCATCGCCTGGAACATGCTCAACCTCGCCATCGTCGGCTCGCTCGTGTGGCGCGCGCACTCGCTGGGTCTCTTCGCGCGGTTCGCCACCGCGGGAAGGCAGGCCGCCGCCTGATCTATAGTCGGCGGCCATGGATGAGCACGCGCTGAATCGCCGCCGCCTGTTGCAGATCGCCGCAGCGACGGCGGGCGCGGGCTGGATTCCGCGCAGCGCCTGGAGCCAGGTGCGCACACGGGAGGACCCGTTCACCCTGGGCGTGGCGAGCGGTTCACCGGCGTCCGAGTCCGTGGTGCTGTGGACGCGGCTGCTGGCGCCCGAGCTGGCCGCGCAGCAAGCGACCGTGCGCTGGGAGATCGCGCAGGACGAGGCGTTCGCGCGCGTCCTGCACAGCGGCCAGGCCGAGGCGCTGCCCGAGCTGGCGCATGCGGTCCACGTCGAGGCCGCCGGCCTGGCGCCGGACAGCCGCTATTTCTATCGCTTCTCGTTCGGCGACTGGACCAGCCCGGTCGGCCGCACGCGCACCCTGCCGCGTCCCGACGCGGGCATGGAGAGCCTGCGCATCGCCTATGCCTCGTGCCAGCGCTGGGAGCACGGGCTGTTCGGCGCCTGGCGCCACATGCGCGACGACGCGCCGGACTTCGTGCTGTTCCTGGGCGACTACATGTACGAGTACGCGGGTGCGGGACGCGCCGTGCGGCATACCGACGGCGCCAACACGCTGACGCTGCAGCAGTACCGGCAACGCCATGCCTTGTACAAGTCCGATCCCGACCTGCAGGCGATGCACCGCACCTGCCCGTGGCTCTTCACGTGGGACGACCACGAGGTGCAGAACGACTACGCGGGCCTGAACGAAGGCGACGGAGAGCTGGCGCCGGACTTCCCGGCCCGCCGCGCCGCCGCCTACCAGGCCTATTACGAGCACATGCCGCTGCGCGCGTCCGCGCTCGCGCGCGCGGTGCAAGGGCTGGCCAGCGGGGCCGAACTGCGCCTGTTCGGCGAAGTGCGCTTCGGTACGCTGGCGCAGCTGTGCCTGCTGGATGGCCGCCAGTACCGGCACCGGCAGGCGTGCAGCCCGCCGGGGCGCGGCTCGATCACGCGCGATCCGGACACGTGCGAAACCTGGAACGACCCTGCGCGCAGCATGCTCGGCGCCGCGCAGGAGCAGTGGCTGGGCGAGCGGCTCGCCGCGGGCGGCGCCGCGTGGACGCTGCTCGGGCAGGGCACCCTGTTCGGCGCCCGGGACTTCCAGTCCGGGCCGGGCCGGATGTTCTGGAACGATGGCTGGGACGGCTATCCGGCGGCGCGCGCGCGGCTCGTGGGCGCGCTGCAGCAGTCGCGCGCTGCCAACCCCGTGCTGTTCGGGGGCGACGTGCACGAGAACTGGGTCGGCCACGTCAAGGCGGACTACGAGCGGCCGGAGAGCGCGAACGTGGGCGTGGAGTTCTGCGGCACCAGCATCACGTCGCGACCTTTCCAGCCGGAGCGCCTGCGGGAGCGGATGGCCGACAACCCGCACTTCGTCCATGCGGACGCGCAGCGCCGGGGCTACGGCATCGCGGACTTCACCCGGGACCGGTTGCAGGTGCGGCTGCGCACGCTGGAGGACGTGACGCGGGCCGACACCGCCGTACGCACCGAGGCCAGCTTTTTCGTGGAAGCAGGGCGGCCGCTCGTGGAACGCGCCTGATGCGGCGCGCGCTCTCCGCCTTCCTGCTCGCGTGGTGCTGGGCCTGCGCCGCGGTCGCCCAGGCCCCGGTGCAACTCGGCGCGCAGGACAACTACAACCTCGGTCCGCACCTCGCCTACCTGGAGGACGAGACGTCCCGATGGACGCTGGACGAGGTGCTGGCGCCCGCGCAGCAGGCGCGCTTCCGCGCCGCGCGCAGCGACGGGCCGGCCGCGAACTTCGGGCTGACGCGCTCGGCGATCTGGCTGCGGGTGGAACTGCGCGCGGCGGCTGCGGCCGATCCGGACTGGCTGCTGGAGCTGGGTTACCCGCCCCTCGACCGGATGGAGGTGTTCGCGCCCGCGGTCGGCGGCGGCTGGACCCGCCAGGTCGCCGGGGACCTGGCGCCATTCGCCAGCCGCGCGATCCCCCACCGCAACCACGTGCTGCCGCTGGCGCTGCCCGCCGGGCAGGCCACCACGGTGTACATCCGCCTGCAGTCGCAAGGGACGATCGCCGCGCCGCTGCGCCTGTGGCGGCCGGCGGCCTTGTGGAAGAACGACCAGGCGAGCTATGCGCTCCTGAGCCTGTACTTCGGCTTGCTCACCGGGCTGCTGCTGTACAACCTGCTGCTGTTCTTCTCCGTGCGGGATCCCGCGTACCTGATCTACGTGCTGTTCGTCGCGGGCATGGCGACGGCGCAGGGCGCGCTCACGGGGTTGGGCTACCAGTTCGCCTGGCCGCAGCAGCAGTGGTGGAACAGCGTGGCGCCGCCGGTGGGCCTGTGCTTGGCGGCCGTCTTCGGGCTGTTCTTCGCCCGCCGGTTCCTGGACAGCGTGCACGGCATGCCGGTCACCGACCGCGTGCTGCTCACGCTGGCCGTGCTGTGGGCCGTCGCCGCCGTGACGGGCGTCACCATGCCCTACGTGGTGAGCACGTGGCTGGTGACCGTGCTCGCACCCGTCACGGTCGGCGCGCTGGTCGTGTCCGGCGTGCTCGCGCTGCGTCGTGGCCACGGCGGCGCGCGCCACTATCTCGCCGCGTGGGCGCTGCTGCTGGTCGGGGCGCTGACCTTGTTCCTGCACAACACCGGGCTGGTGCCTTCGAACGCGTTCACGTCGAACGCGCTGCTGTTCGGGTCCGCGCTGGAGATGGTGCTGCTGTCGTTCGCGCTGGCCGACCGCATCAACGTGGCGCGCCGCTTCAAGGAGCAGGCGCAGGCGCGCATCGCGGCGGAGCATTCCATGGTGGAGGCGCTGTCGGCTTCGCAGCAGCGCCTGCGGATGGCGCTGGAAGAGCGCGAGATGGTGCTGGAGAACTCCATCGTCGGCATCTGCTTCCTGACGCCGGACGGCCGCCTGCGCTGGGCCAACCGGGCCATGATGGAGATGTTCGGCGCGCACGGACAGCCCGTCACCACGATGGAGCCGTTCTACCTCTCGCGCGAGCAATACCTGGAAGTCGGCGGCGAGGTGGCCGAGGCCACGGCCCGCGGCGAGGTGTACGAGCGCGAGCTGCCGGTGCAGCGCCTGGACGGCATCCGCCTGTGGATCCAGCTCTCCGGCAAGGCCGTGGCGGGCGACGTGCTGAACCAGGGCACGGTCTGGGTGATCCGCGACATCACCCGGCGCAAGGACCTCGAGGAGCAGCTGCAGCGCACGATGTCCGAGCGCGAGGCGATCCTGAACAACGCGGTGGTCGGCATCGTGCTTTCGGTGAAACGCCGCCACGAGTGGGT
>JAJNBO010000256.1 GCA_021156245.1 Ramlibacter sp.
GTCGCGCTCGGGCTGAACCTGCAGTACGGGCTGATGCGCATCCTGAACATCGCGCACGGCGAGTTCCTGATGGTGGGCGCCTACCTGACCTGGATGGCGCAGACCTCGCTCGGCATCTCGCCGCTGCTGATGGTGCCGATTTCCTTTGCCGTGCTGATGGCGGCGGGGCTCGCCATCCACTGGCTGTGCTTCCGGCGGCTGACCGCCACCTCGCCCAACCTCGACATCTTCGAGGCGCGCGGCCTGATGGTGGCCTTCGGCCTGATGTTCCTGGTGCAGAACCTGGCGTCGTGGCTGTGGGGCGGCGACCTGCGCGGCTACGACTACTTCACCGAGCCGGTGAAATTCGGCGGTGCGCAGTTCGCCGGCAACAAGCTGCTGGTGTTCGCCCTGGCGCTGGCGTTCGCGATCGCCATGATCGTGCTGCTGCGCGCCACCTTGCTGGGCAAGGGCGTACGGGCGCTGATGCAGTCGCCGACCGGTGCGCAGCTGGTGGGCATCAACACGCGCGTGCTGCATCCACTGATGTTCGGCATCGGCCTCGGGCTGTCCGGCGTGGCCGGCGCGCTGCTCTCGATGGCGTACACGATCTCGCCCGCGATGGGCGAGCCCTACACGGTCACCGCCCTCATCGTCATCACGCTCGGTGGCTTCGGCAGCATGGGCGGCGCGCTGGCCGGCGGGCTGCTGCTCGGCGTGGTCGAGGCGATCGGCATGCATTACACCAACCCGTCCCTCAAGGCGCTGCTCTCGTATGGCGTGTTCATCGCCGTGCTGCTGCTGCGGCCCGAGGGGCTGTTCACGCGCAGGTCGCGCAAGGCATGACATCACGCCAACTCCTCGTGCGCGACATGCTCGTGCTGCTCGCCTTTGCAGGCTGGGCGCTCGCCCTGCCTTACTGGGGCAGCGAGTTCATCGTCTCGCTGGCGCTCACCTGCCTGATGTACGTGGCGCTTTCTTCCAGCTGGGCGCTGTTCTGCGGCTTCACACGTTACCTGTCGCTGGCGACTTCCGCTTTCTTCGGCATCGGCGCCTACGCCTGCGCGCTCTCCCTGGACAAGATGCCCTGGGGCCAGGCGATCCTGCTGGGCGCCGGCATCGCCGCGGCCGTGGCCCTGGTGATGGGTGCGGCGGTGCTGCACCTGCGCGGCACCTACTTCGCGGTGCTGACCTTCGGCATGACGGAGCTGATCCGGCACGCCATCACCTACTTCGAGAAGAGCGTGACCGGCACCGTGGGCCGCGTTCTCACCGTCGTCCCCGAGCGCGACACGATCTACCTCACCGTGCTGCTCCTTGCGCTGCTCTCGGTCGGCGTGTCCATCGTCGTGCGCCGCACGCGCTTCGGTCTCGCGCTCGCTGGCATCGGCGCCGACGAGCAGCGGGCTCAGACGCTGGGCGTGAACACGCGCTGGGTCAAGCTCGCAGGGTTCGCGATGACCGCGGCCTTCGCCGGAGCGGTGGGCGCCGCGATGTCGGTGCGCTGGACCTACATCGACCCGCACACCGTCTTCAATCCCTTCATCGGCTTCCAGACCGTGCTGATCGCCCTGATCGGCGGCGCGCTGACGCTGTGGGGCCCGCTGCTCGCCGCCATCGTGTTCAGCCTGCTGGCCGAGACGCTGCGCCTGCAGGCGCCGCAGGTCTACATGATGACCCTGGGCCTGCTGCTGATCCTGTGCGTGCTGTATCTGCCGGGCGGACTGGCGTCCCTGCGCTGGGAGACCTTCCGCGCCTGGTGGGACTCGACCCGGGGCTGGTGGAAGCTTCGCCGCTACGAGTGGAGCGGCGACAAGGCACGCGACAAGGCGAAGGCCCGGAGGCAGCGCCATGTCTTCTAGTCCGCTGCTCGAGGCACGCGATGTCACGGTGCGCTTCGGCGGCCTGGTCGCCGTCGACAACGTGAGCGTGGTGCTGCAGCGCGCGGAGCTGGTCGGCATCATCGGCCCCAACGGGGCGGGCAAGACGACATTCTTCAACGCGATCTCCGGCGTGCAGGCGCCGACGTCGGGCCGGTTGCTGGTGGAGGGACAGGACCTGACGGGCAAGGCGCCGCACCGCTTCGCCGCGCACGGCCTGGCGCGCACCTTCCAGACGCCACGTGTATTTCCCGACCTGCCGGTGCGGCAGAACGTGGAGTTCGGGCTGAAGTTCGCCGGCCGCCGCACGCGCAAGTACTGGCTGTGGGGCGAGGAGGCCAGCGTGCCGTGGACGCTGCGCGATGCCGCGCGCATCCTGCAGCTGATCGGCCTGTCGCAGCAAGCGGCGTTGCCCGCCGGCGCGATCACGCCCTCGCAGCAACGCCTGCTGGAGATCGGCATGGCGCTGGCCACCCGGCCGCGCATGCTGCTGCTGGACGAAGTGGCAGCGGGGTTGACCGAATCGGAGATCGAGGAGATGGCGCGCCTCATCCGGCGCCTGCGCGACGAGCTGGACCTCACCGTCGTCTGGATCGAGCACGCGGTGACCACGCTGCTGCGGCACGTGGAGCGCGTGGTCGTGCTGCACCAGGGGCGCAAGATCGCCGACGGCACGCCGCGCGAAGTGACGGCTAACCCGGAGGTCATCGAGGCCTACCTGGGCGACGAGATGGTCGAGGGAGAGCCGGCATGATGTGGCACCGCGAACATCCCTTCGAGATCGCCGGCGCCGCGCGGCGCGCGCACCTCCGGGTGCGCGGCCTGAGCGCGGGCTACGGCGCCTTCCTCGTGCTGCGCGACGTGAGCTTCGAGGTGAGGCCCGGACTCACCGTGATCCTGGGGCCCAACGGCGCCGGCAAGACCACGCTGCTGCGCGCGCTGCTGGGCCTGATCCCGCGCGGCGGCGAAGTGCTGCTCGACGGCGAGGAGCTTGCCGAGAAGACGCACGAAGTGGTGCGCGACGGCATCGCGATGGTGGCGGAGGGCCGCCAGCTCTTTCCGCAGATGACGGTGCTGGAGAACCTGGAGCTGGGGGGCTGGCTCGCCAGCAAGGCCCAGCGCCAGCAGCGCATCGAGCAGGTGCTGCAGGACTTCCCCAAGCTGCGCGAGCGGGCGACGCAGCTCGCGGGCACCATGAGTGGCGGCGAACAGCAGATGGTGGCGGTGGCGCGCGCGATGATGAGCGCGCCCCGGCTGCTGATGCTCGACGAGCCGTCCCTCGGCCTGGCGCCCCGCATGGTCGACGAACTGCTGGTGATCGCGCGCCGCATCGCCGACGCCGGCACCACCGTGCTGATGGTGGAGCAGAACGTCAAGAAGGCGCTTGCCGTGTCCGATCGCGGCTACGTGATGGAGCGCGGCACCCTGGTGGCCAGCGGCCCGGCCAAGTTGCTGGCGCGGTCGACCATCGTGCGCGAAGCCTACCTCGGTGCGCAAGCCAGCGACACCACCACCGCTGCGCGCGCCGTGCAGCGGTCGAACTGATTTTTCCCAAGGAGTACCCCCATGTCCGACCTGTCCATGTTGATCAACGGCCTGAAGGTCACCGCGGAGAAGGGCGCCTTCTTCGAGCGCCGCAACCCGCTGGACGGCACCGTCGCCACCCGCGCGCCTGCCGCGTCGCCCGCCGACGCCTTGATGGCGGCCGAGGCCGCGGCTGAAGCCTTCCGCACCTGGAGCGAGACCGGGCCCGGCGAGCGCCGCAACCTGCTGCTGAAGGCGGCGGAGAAGCTGGAAGCCAAGTTGCCCCAGTTCGTGGAAGCCGTCGCGGCGGAGACCGGCGCCACCGGCATGTGGGCGGGCTTCAACGTGATGCTGGCCGCCGGCATGATCCGCGAGGCCGCATCGCTGACGACGCAGGTCGCCGGCGAAGTGATCCCGTCGGACGTGCCGGGCTCGCTGTCGATGGGCGTGCGCCAGCCTGCCGGCGTGGTGCTGGGCATCGCGCCCTGGAACGCGCCCATCATCCTGGGCGTGCGCGCGATCGCCACTCCCCTGGCGTGCGGCAACACCGTCATCCTCAAGGGCAGCGAGAACTGCCCGCGCACGCACCAGCTGATCGTCGAGAGCTTCGTCGAAGCAGGTTTCCCCGCGGGCGTGGTGAACTACGTGACCAACGCCCCCGCCGATGCCGGCACGGTGGTGGAGGCGATCGTTTCCCACCCTGCCGTGCGCCGCGTCAACTTCACAGGCTCCACGCGCGTGGGCCGGCTGATCGCGCAGACCTGCGCCAAGTACCTCAAGCCCGCGGTGCTGGAGCTGGGAGGCAAGGCGCCGCTGGTGATCCTGGACGATGCCGAGATCGACGACGCGGTGAACGCCGCCGCCTTTGGCTGCTTCGCCAACAGCGGCCAGATCTGCATGAGCACCGAGCGCATCATCGTCGACGAAAAGATCGCCGACGAGTTCGTCCGCAAGTTCGCGGCCAAGGCGAAGTCGCTGCCCGTCGGAGACCCGCGCAAGCCGGAGCCGGTGGTGCTGGGCAGCGTGATCGGCATGAGCACGGTGGAACATTGCAATGCGCTGATCGACGATGCAGTGGCCAAGGGCGCGAAGCTGGCGTGCGGCGGCAAGGCGGACAGCACGCTGATGCCGGCGACGCTGCTCGATCACGTGACGCCCGCCATGCGCATCTACCACGAGGAGACCTTCGGCCCGGTGAAGGCGATCGTTCGCGTGCGTGGCGTGGAAGAGGCGATCGCCTGCGCCAACGACAACGAGTACGGCTTGTCGTCCGCCGTGTTCGGCCGCGACATCGCGCGGGCCTTCAACGTGGCACGCAAGATCGACTCGGGCATCTGTCACGTCAACGCGCCGACGGTGCACGACGAGGCGCAGATGCCTTTCG
>JAJNBO010000257.1 GCA_021156245.1 Ramlibacter sp.
CGAGCTTCCCCGGAGCGATCCGCGTGGACGTGGAAAACGGCGCGGTGCGCCTGTCCGGGCGCGTGCTGGCCCAGGAGCGCGACGCGCTGCTGCACCAGGTGTTGCAGACGCCCGGCCTGCAGAAGCTGGTGAACGCCATGAACTCGCACGACCACCCGCACGAGATCGCCAGTCGCCAGCCGGACGCGCCGGCGCCGGGCGTGAGCCACGCGGCCGTCAACGCCTGACGCCCCGACGCGGATCGCAAGCTTTGCAGGTGCGCCGCGCCGGGCTAGGATGCGGCCTGCCATGCACTTCGCCATGTCCCGCAACGCTCGCCTGCTCACGGCCGTCGCCCTCGCCAGCGCGGCGCTGATCGCCGTGTCGCTGTACCTGCAGTCCTGGGGCGGTGTCGCGCTGGTGGTCGTGGCAGCTGCAGGCTTCGCCTGGTACCGCATCCAGGTCGCACGCGGGGAGGAAGCCGAGCGGTTCTTCGCCGATGCGGGCGAGGACACGCGGCTGACCAGCTTCCAGGGGACCGGCTTCCACAACGGTTCGCCGAGCGAGATGCCGGTCGACCGTCCGCAATCGCCGCCACCGCCGGGCGAGCCGCGCTGACCCTGGGAGACCGGGCCGCGCCGCGCCCGAGCGTTCCGACGCGCCACGCGGCGCGTGGCCTACATCGCGGTCCAGTTGCCCGCCTTAGCTTGGTGTCATTCCTCATTTTCCGGAGGTGACACGTGACGCCATCCCTTCGCCCTACCGCCGCTGCACTGCTGCTCGCGCTCGCTCCCGTGGCCGGCGGCCTACTGGCGCCCGCGGCACTGGCCGCGACCGCCGCAGCGCCGGCCATCGCCAACATCTCCATCAACTCGGACGCCGGGCTGTCCCCCGGCGCCACGGTGCGCGTGCAGCTCACCGCGGCACCCAACGCCAGCCGCGCCAGCGTGGCGCTCGGCGACAGCGGCATCGTGGTTCCCCTCGCGCGGCAAGCCGGCGGCAACTACACCGGCGCCTACGTCGTGCGGCGCAGCGACCGCATCGACCCCGCGCAGCTCATGACCGCCAGGATCGTGGTCGACGGACGCACGGTGAGCCGCCAGTTCCGCTACCCGCCCTCGTTCCTGGCGCTCGCTTCGGGAGCCGCCCCGGCCGTGGCACAGGCGCCGGCCCCCGGTCCGCGCATGGCGATCGAGCGCTTCTTCATCCGCTCCTCGGGCCCGGTGGAGCCCGGCCGCGAGCTGAGGTTCCGGCTGCTCGGCGCGCCGGGGGGCGACGCCTCGATGGACATCCCCGGCGTGGCGCAAGGCCTGGACCTGCGCGAGACCCGGCCGGGCGAATACGAGGGCTCGTACACCGTGCGCGGACGCGACAACCCCGAGGCGTTCCGCACCGCGGTGGCCACGCTGCGGCGTGGCGACGATCGCGTGACCGCCCGGCTGCAGTTCAACCAGCCGCCGCAAATCACCGACCTGCTGCCGGCCAATGGCGACCGCGTGGCCGCGCGCGGCCGCACGCACATTGCCGCGCGCATCACGGATGAAACCGGCGGCGTGGATCCTTCGCGCGTGCGCCTGCGCGTGAACGGCCGCGACGTCACGGCCGATGCGCGCATCACGGGGGACGAAGTGCACTTCCGATCGGACCTGGACCCCGGACGCTACGCCGTGGAGCTCACGGCGCGCGACGCCGACGGCAACATGACCACCAAGACGTGGACCTTCGACGTCGTGCCGGACCGCTACGGCGCAGGCCCCGGCGGCCCGCTGCCGCTGCAGCTGACCAGCCACCGCAATGAAGCACTGGTCGATGCCGACGGCAACCTCCTGATCCAGGGACGCACCGTTCCGCACGCCCAGGTGCGCGTGCAGGTCGAACAGACCGCGGCGACGGGTCGGCGCGCGGGCGTCCCGACGGACGTCTTCGACGAGACCGTGCAGGCCGATCGCAACGGCGTGTTCAGCGCCGCGGTGCAACCGCGCGGCCGCGCGGGAACGCTGCCCGGCACGCGCTTCGACGTTCGCGTGACGGCGACCAGCGGCAGCCAGGCGGCGGAAGAACGCATCACGCTGATCCAGCGGGAAGGCTAGGGGCGCGACCGGGCTTTTGTCACGAACGCCCGCCGCCGGCAGGACGAGCGGCGTGACGCGCCCAACGGGCGGGCTGGCATGCCGCCGCTTCCTGCAAGATACTTATTGAAACATTTACGGAGGGCGGATCGCCCAGGACGGCAGGGGGAAAGAGTGAGCTCGTTACGTGCGGCACCGGGGGGTTGTCCGCACGGTCAACGTCGCTGGGGGTGGGACTCTGTTGCAAGCGGGGTCCCTCATCTACAGCCCCGCTTCGGCGGGGCTTTTTTTTGCCCGCGCGCTGCCACCCTCACGCAGGGCGCATGAAGCGGGAGAAGAAATCCGAAAGCTCCTGCCGCGCTTCCAGCGGCAGCACGTGCGCGATGTATTGGTCGGGACGCACCACGACCAGTGCGCCCTGGCGCCTGTCGATGCCGCGCAGGTCGAAGACGTCCGGTCCTTGCCGCAGGTCCGGCGCGAACACCTTCTCGTAGTCGCGCAAGCCGTAGCCTCCCTTGCGCGGCAACAGCAGGGGCGGCAGGGATTCGATGGCGACCGCGTGATGCGGCTGCTGGAAGACCACCCGCAGGTCGAACACCGCGTCGATGTCGTGCCCGTCCGGGGTGAACCGGCGCACCGGAGACGCCGGTTGCTCCTGCAGGAAGCGGCACAGCGCGATCACGCCTTGCTCGCGGTTGGAGAGGTCGTTCGCGCCGCCGAACGCATACAGCCGCCAGCGGCCATCGGCCTTGCCCGCATGGCCGAGGTGCACCGGCCTGGCGTCGGAGACACGCAGCACGGGCGCGGAATGGAAGCGCATTCCGATCACGAATCCGCTCGCGAGGTGCTGGTGCGTGGATAGCCCGGTGACGAGCGACGGCGCGTAGTGCGTGCCGACACCGGCCGTGAAGCGCGCATGCTGCTCGAAGTAGCGCTGGAATTCCTTGGGATCCACGCCCCCGGCCTCGCCCGCGTCACCCGCGCCCTGCTTCGCGCGGTCGCTGAACATCTTGGCCCACTCGCGGTCGAAGTCGATCAGCTGCTGCGCGACGACCTGCCGCTCGAGCGAATACGTGTGCAGCAATGCGGGCGCGCTGCGGCCGCGCAGCACCGCCGCCAGCTTCCAGCCGAGGTTGAAGGTGTCCTGCATGGAGAAGTTCATGCCCTGCCCGGCTTTCGGACTGTGCGTGTGGCATGCATCGCCGGCGATGAAGACCCGCGGCAGCCGCGACTCGACCTCCTCCGCCGGCACGTCGTCGTACTTGTCGCAGATGCGCTGGCCGATCTCGTACACCGACCACCAGGGCACTTCCTTCACGTCCAGCGCGTACGGGTGCAGGACGCGCCGCGCCGTGTCGATCAGCTTGTCGAGCGTGATGCCGCGGTGGGACACCCTTTCCTCGTCCCCCAGCTTGTCCATCTCCACGTACAGGCGCACCAGGTAGCCGCCCTCGCGCGGGATCACGAGCAGGTTGCCCTGCGCGGACTGGATGGCGGCCTTGTAGCGGATGTCCGGGAAATCTGTGACCGCCAGCACGTCCATCACGCCCCAGGCCTGGTTGGCCGAGTCGCCCACCAGCTGGCGCCCGATGGCCTTGCGCACGGCGCTGCGGGCGCCGTCGCACCCTACGACATACCGCGCCTTCACGATCTCCTCGCGGACCCGCCCTCCGTCGCTGCGCTCCAGGCGCACCGTCACGGGGAAGTCCCCGGCTCCGGCATCGACGGCAAGGTCGATGAAACGGCGCGCGTAGTGCGGCTGCAGGCGCGTCGGCGCGTTGCGCATCACGTCCAGGTAGAAGTCGTGCACGCGGGCCTGGTTGAGGACCACGTGCGGGAACTCGGACAGGCCGTCCTCGGTGTCCTGCACGCGCCCGTGCCGAACGATGCGATCCGGCTGTCGTTCGTCGGGCTTCCAGAAGGTGACCTCGTTGATCCAGCAGGCCTCCTTCAGCACCCGCTCGCTGAAGCCGAAGGCCTCGAACATTTCCATGGTGCGGCAGGCGATGCCGTCGGCCTGCCCGAGCTGCAGCGGGCCGTCCTTCTGTTCGACGAGGCAGGTGCGGATGTCGGGAAAGCCGGCGAGCTGCGCCGCCAGGGTCAGACCCGCCGGACCGCTGCCGACGACCAGGACGTCCACCTCCGCAGGCACGGCGTCGGTGTGAGGGGGAGTGGTGGGGGATGCCTGCGCGACATGGGGATCGCCGGGCCTGAAGCCCTCCAGGTGGAACTGCATGGTTCGTCGACTCTCCGGGATGCGCGGACTTTACTCGCGCGTCGCGCCAGCGTCCTCGACGCGGTCGCGGAACACGCCGGCGCGCGCCAGCAAGGCGGTGGTCACCGGCACGGTGATGGCCAGCAGGATGATGATGGCCCAATGGTGCAGAGCCAGCCGCGACGTGGTGGCCGTGAGGTGCACGACGGAGGCCAGCGTGACGGCCCAGCTGCCCAGCGTGTTCGCCAGGGCGGGCGCGTGCATTCGCAAGGCAAAGTCCGGCAGGCGGACCAGCCCGGTCGCCCCCAGCAGCACCAGCACGCCGCTGGCCAGCAGGAGCACGGCGACGACCGCGTCCGCGATCACTCGATCACCTCGCCGCGCAGCAGGAACTTGGCGAACGCCGCCGTGCCGAGGAAGCCGAACACCGCCATCAGGAGCGCCGATTCGAAGTAGGTGCTGCTCTGGTAGCGGATCGCGAGCACC
>JAJNBO010000258.1 GCA_021156245.1 Ramlibacter sp.
GCATGCCCATCATGCCGCCCGGCATGTTCTTGTCGCAGCCGCCGACGACGACCACGCCGTCCATCCACTGGCCCTGCACGCAGGTCTCGATGCAGTCGGAGATGACTTCGCGGCTGACCAGCGAGTACTTCATGCCTTCGGTGCCCATCGCCATGCCGTCGGAGATGGTCGGCGTGCCGAAGATCTGCGCGTTGCCGCCGGCCTCCTCGATGCCCTGCACGGCGGCGTCCGCCAGCTTCTGCAGGCCGCTGTTGCACGGCGTGATGGTGCTGTGGCCGTTGGCGACGCCCACCATCGGCTTGCCGAAGTCGGTTTCCTTGTAGCCCATGCCGTAGTACATGGAGCGGTTCGGCGCGCGGGACTTGCCTTCGGTGATGTTGGCGCTGCGCAGGGGCTGGATGGGGATGGTCTTCTTGTCCATGGTCTCGTCTGGCGGGAGGGAAGGGCCGCAGTATGCGCCGCGCCGGTGATTCTTTCCAATCCTTGATTCTGCGCGCAGTAATATGCGGTGCGTATGACGGAACCTCTTGTCGAACTGCGCTTGTGGCGCCAGTTCCTCGCCGTGGCGGAGGAGCTGCATTTCGGCCGTGCCGCCCGCCGCCTGCACATGACGCAGCCGCCGCTGACCCAGGCGATCGCGCAGCTCGAGCGCCTGCTCACGGTGCGCCTGTTCGAGCGCACCAAGCGGAGCGTGCAGCTCACCGCCGCCGGCGAGGCGCTGGTGCCGCAGGCGCGCGAACTGCTGACGCGGGCAGCGGCGCTGCCGGCGCAAGCCCGTGCGGCCGCCGACGGCGCGCTCGGCCGCCTGCGCATCGCCTTCGTGTCCACCGCGGGCTTCTCGCTGCTGCCGAAGTGGGTGCGGGCGTTCCGGGGCGAGTACCCGCAAGTGCAGCTCGAGCTGGTCGAGGCAACGGGCGACGTGCAATTGCAGGCACTGGAGCGCGGGGACGTGGACGCCGGCTGCATGCTGCATTCGCCGGATTTCGCGCCCGCGGGGCTGTCCCACCTGCGCGTGGCGCGGGAGCCGCTCGTGCTGGCCTTGCCGGAAGCGCATCCACTGGCGATGTCGCAGCGGCTGTCGCTGGCAGCGGCGCTGGCCGAGCCCCTGGTGCTGTTTCCGCGGCGCGTCGTGCCCTCGCTGCACGACGCCATCCTGGGCATGTACCACGCGGCGGGCCACCAACCGCGGATCGCGCAGGAGGCGATCCAGATGCAGACCATCGTCAACCTGGTGGCCGCGGGGCTCGGCCTCGCCTGGGTGCCGGACAGCGTGCGCCAGTTCCAGCGCGACGGAGTGACCTACCGGCAGCTCGGCGGCAAGCAGGCGCAGGCGGTGCCCGGTTGCGAGACGAGCCTGGTGTGGTCGCGGCCGTCCCCGGCGCTGGAGCGGTTCATCGGCTGCGTCCGCGCCCACGCGTGATGCGCGTGGGCCACAATAGCCGCCCATGCTGATCCATCCCAAGATCGATCCCGTCGCGCTGCAGCTCGGGCCTGTCGCCATCCACTGGTATGGCCTGACGTACCTGCTGGCGTTCGGCCTGTTCATGGCCTGCGCGTACCTGCGCCTGCGCCACGAGCCCTACCGGTCCCTCCACGGCACGGGGCCGGGGGAATGGAGCTTCAAGAACGTGGAGGACATGCTGTTCCTGGGCGTGCTGGGGGTCGTGCTCGGGGGCCGCCTCGGCTATTGCCTGTTCTACAAGCCGGGCTACTACCTGCACAACCCGCTGGAGATCCTCTTCGTCTGGCAGGGCGGCATGAGCTTCCACGGCGGCCTGCTCGGCGTGATCCTGTCGCAGGTCTGGTATGCGCGCAGCCGTGGCAAGAGTTTCTGGCAGGTGATGGACTTTATCGCGCCCTGCGTTCCGCTCGGGCTCGGGGCAGGGCGCCTGGGGAACTTCATCAACGGCGAGCTCTGGGGCCGCGCCGCGGACCCGGATCTGCCGTGGGCCATGGTGTTCCCGCAAAGCGGCACCAGCATCCCGCGCCATCCTTCCCAGCTCTACGAACTGCTGCTGGAAGGCCTGGTGCTGTTCGTCCTGCTCTGGGCGTACGCGCGCAAGCAGCGCAAGGAAGCGCAGGTGTCGGCGATGTTCCTCGTCGGCTACGGGGTGGCGCGCTTCACGGCGGAGTACTTCCGCGAACCGGATGCGCACCTGGGCATCCTGGCATTCAAGATGAGCATGGGCCAGTGGCTGTGCATCCCCATGATCCTCGGCGGCGTGCTGCTGTGGGTGTGGGCGGAGACGCGGGACTCGCCGGCGACTCCGAAGCGGACCGCCGCTCGCTGAGAAAGCGGGAGCGGGGGCAGGACGCAGAGGGCGCGAAGGTTTCGCAGCTGTCCGGCTGTCCGGCTTCGGGTTTTCCCCTTCCGAAAGTCCCACACCGCCGTGTCGATCCATGCATAATTATCCGTAATTACAGGAAATTATGGCCGGCCCGAAGTGCGCGTGATCCAGAGCTCCCTCCACGACGAAGTCGCGACGCAACTGCGCGAGCGCATCTTCGCGGGCGAGCTGCCGCCCGGCACTTTCATGGACGAGGTGCGGCTGGCGCAGGAGATGAACATCTCCCGCACGCCGTTGCGCGAGGCGCTGAAGGTCCTCACGGTCGAGGGCCTGGTGCGCCACGAACCGCGGCGCGGCTGCTTCGTGCGCGAGGTGACGGAGCAAGACCTGGACGAGATCTTCCCGGTGATCGGCCTGCTCGAGGGCCGCTGCGCCTACGAGGCCGCCCAGCACGCATCCGACGCCGACATCGAAACCCTCGAGGTGTTGCACCAGCGGCTGGCGAAGCACGCCAAGGCCCGCCGCATCAACGAGTACTACGAGGCGAACTTCGCCATCCACGAAGCCATCATCCGTCTGGCCGACAACCGGTGGCTGGCAGGCGTGATCGCCGACCTGCGCAAGATCCTGCGGCTCGCCCGCCTGCAACAGCTGCACGCACCCGGGCGGCTGGACCAGAGCCTGTCGGAGCACCTCGCGGTGTTCGCCGCCCTGAAGGCGCGCGACGCCGACGGCGCCGAGGCCGCGATGCGCACGCACCTGCAACGCCAGCGCGAGGCGCTGCGCGAGCTGGCGCGCGTCCAGCGCTCGAGACTGGCATGACCGATTCCACCATTGACGCAAAGGCGGCCCGACCGTGAGCCCATCCGACTGGATTTCCCGTGGCGCCGGCCTGTGGCGACCCGGGTTCGAAGCCAAGGCGACCGCCGGGCCGGCACGCGAAGGCAAGCCCGCGGCGGCCGCTGCGGCGCAGGCCGTGACGCCACGCACCACGCGCGAGCGGCTGCAGGCCACCTGGCGCAAGGGCGCCGAGGCGCTGTCGCCGCGGGTGTTGCGCCGCACGCTCGCGGAACTGCAGGCGATCGTCGACCTCCGGGTGAGCGAGGTGGAGGGTGGGCGCCGCGCCCGCGCGTTCGCCGAGTGGTACGTGGGCGCTTCGGCGGAGGAGCGCCGCGATGCCTGGCTGCTCATGAGCGAGCAGTTCGGCCCCGACCCGAGGAAGATCCAGGCCGCGCGCGAGCACTACGAGGCCGCCCAAGGCACGCCCGAGGAGGGCGCGGCGGAGATCCGGCTGCGCCGTGCGCTGGTCTCTCCGCGCACCCGGCTGCTGCAGCGTTTCGCCGCTTTTCCGGCCGGCATGCGCTTCCTGGTGGACCTGCGTGCCGAATTGCTGCCGCACCTGCGCGGCGACAAGCGCCTGCTGCCGCTGGACGCCGAGCTGGAGACGCTGTTCTCCACCTGGTTCGACGTCGCCTTCCTGGAGCTGCGCCGGCTCAGCTGGGACTCGCCGGCGTCGCTGCTCGAGAAGCTGATCAAGTACGAGGCGGTGCACGACATCCGCAGCTGGAGCGACCTGAAGAACCGGCTGGACAGCGACCGCCGCTGCTACGGCTTCTTCCATCCGCGGCTGGATGGGGAGCCGCTGATCTTCGTCGAGGTGGCGCTCACCGACAGCATGTCCGACTGCATCACGCCATTGCTGGATGAATCGGCCGCGCTGTCGGACATGGACAAGGCGTCGACCGCGATCTTCTATTCCATCAGCAACACGCAGGCGGGCCTGCGGGGCGTGAGTTTCGGCGACTCGCTGATCAAGCACGTGGTCGAAACGCTGAAGGCGGAGTTCCCCAAGCTCAAGACCTTCGCCACGCTGTCGCCGATCCCGGGTTTTCGCAGCTGGCTGGTGAAGCACGCCCCGGCGGAGAAGCTCGCCGGCTGGGAAAAGCCGCTCGAGCTCGACGCCAAGTCGCCGGCGCGCCAGGAGCTGCTGTCGTGGGCGGCACGCTACCTGGGCAAGGAACTGCAGGACGGCAAGCCGCTGGACCCGGTGGCGCGTTTCCACCTGGGCAACGGCGCGCGCGTCGAACGCCTGAACTGGGCTGGCGATCCTTCCGCCAAGGGCCTGAAGCAGTCTTTCGGCCTCATGGTGAACTATCTGTACGATCTCAAGCGGCTCGACAAGCACCGCACCATGCTTTCTCAAGGAGAAATCCCCATGGCCGGCGCCGTCGAGGACCTGTACCGTTAACGCGTTCCCCCGGCAATCCAGAAGAGCAAAGGAGACAACGAGATGCATCCCATTCGACCCAACCGCCGCGACGTCCTGCGCGTGGCCGCCGCCGGCGCTGCTGCCGCCGCCGTTCCGTTCGCTTACGCGCAATCCTCCGCATGGCCGGCCAAGCCGGTGCAGCTCGTCGTGCCGTTTCCCGCGGGTGGCGGCACCGACGCC
>JAJNBO010000259.1 GCA_021156245.1 Ramlibacter sp.
TCCTGCGATTCGCAGCCTACCTCGCGGCGTTCTTCATCGCGGCACTGGCGCTGTGGATCGGGCGCGCGTTCGGCGACACCACCCTCGACCAGGCGCTGTGGCACCTTCAATACGCGGAGCGCGCCGCGCTTGGCATGAGCGGGATCTTCCTCGTGGAGTTCCTCGTGGAGGTGGTGGCGCTGTCCATCCTGGCGGCCGCGATGGCGGCGCTGCTGCACACGTGGGCCGCTTCGCGCGTGACCAGGGCCCAGGGACTGGCGCTGTACGCGATCCCCGCGCTCGCCTGCGTGGGTGCGATCGCCACACTGGCGCTGCAGTTCTCCGTGTTCTCGTATGCGGCGGCGTACTTCGGCGCCGACCGGTTCGCGCAGGCATACGTGCCGCCCCATCGCGTCCGCATGGCGCAGGAGCACAAGCGGAACCTGGTCATCATCTATGCCGAGAGCCTGGAAGCGAGCTACCGGGACTCCGGGCTCTTCGGCCGCAACCTGCTGGCCTCCCTGGACCGGGTCGGCGGGCGTCGCTACACGTCGTACCGGCAGGTGCCCGGCGCGACCTGGACCATCGCGGGCATGGTCGCGACCCAGTGCGGCGTGCCTCTGAAGGTCTATTCGGAAGCGAACGTGCGCGAACGCGCGGCGGACAAGTCGTTCCTTGCGGGTGCGACCTGCCTGGGGGACATCCTGCAGGCGCATGGCTACCACAGCGTCTTCCTCGGCGGCGCGCCGCTGTCGTTTGCGGGGAAGGGCAGCTTCCTGCGTGACCACGGCTACGCACGGACCTGGGGCCGGGAAGAGTGGGAACGCGATGGCGTGCAGCCGGTGGAGCGCAACCAGTGGGGATTGCACGACATGCCGCTCTTCGAACGCGCCCGCACGAAGCTGGACGAACTGCACGCGTCCGGGCAGCCGTTCAACCTGACGATCCTGACCGTCGACACACACAATCCGAGCGGCATGCTGTCGCCCGACTGCCGCCGACGCGGCGCGACCGACTTCGAGGGCATCGTGGCCTGCACCGCCGACCAGCTGGCCGAGTTCGTGGAGTTCGCGCGTGCCCGCGGCTATCTGAAGGACACCACGATGGTGATCATCGGTGACCACCTCGCGGTGCCGAACCCTGCCTACGACAAGCTGGTGCAGCGGGGCCCGGCGCGGTCGATCTTCAACCTGTTCATCGGCGAGGCGCTGCCGCCAGCCAACACCGACGAACTCGTTCCTTTCGACCTGTTCCCCACCCTGGTGGAACTTGCAGGCATTCGGGTCGAGGGCGATCGCCTTGGGCTGGGGTACTCCGCGGTGGGCACGATCGAAACACCGCGCCCGGCACTCGAGTCCCGGACGGAGCCACTCGGCGTGTCCGCGAGCTACGAGCAGCTCTGGCGCCTGTCGGCGCCGAGCCTGCATTGATCCAGGGCCTCAAGAGGCGCGGATGCGGTCCACCAGACGGCTCGTGGAGTAGCCGTCCACGAACGGAATCGCGACCGCGCGGCCGCCATAGCCCTCCACCAGCGCCGTTTCGGCGAGCTTGCGCATGTCGTAGTCGCCGCCCTTGACGTACACCTGCGGCCGCAGCTCCGACAGCAACTGGACCGGCGTGTCCTCGTCGAACCAGGTGACCAGGCTGACCGATTCCAGTGCGGCGATGACCATGGCCCGGTCCTGTTCCGCATTGAGCGGCCGGTCCGGCCCCTTGCCCAGCCGGCGCGCCGAGGCATCGGTGTTCAGCGCCACCACCAGGCTGCCGCCGAGAGCGCGGGCTTGCGCCAGGTAGGTGACGTGGCCGCGGTGCAGCACGTCGAACACGCCATTGGTGAAGACGACGGGGCCCGCGAGGGCCCCGATGCGCGCTACAGCGTCCTGTCGCGAAACGATCTTGGAGAGGAACTCGGGGAGCATTTGAACAGCCTCCGTGCCACGCACTGCGGCGCGAGCGCCTCCGGGCGGCCGCGCGGGGCTCAAGCCGCGCTGGGCGCGGCGCCGCCGCTGGCCAGGCTGGCCTGCAGTTCCTTGCGGTAGCGGTTGAGCTCCTGCACGCTCTTGAAGCTGCGGTCCATCAGCAGGCTCAGGTTGTGCAGGATGCGCTCGACCACCTTGGTTTCCCACACGGCGTCGAACTTGATCTGCGTGTCCAGCCAATGCTCCAGCCACTCCGGGTTGGGCAGGCGGGACTGGATGGTGTCGCGCGGGAACAGGGCCTTGTTCACGTGCAGGTTGGTCGGGTGCAGCGCCTGCGCGGTGCGGCGCGCGCTGGCCATCAGCACACCCACCTTGGCGAACGCGGCCTTCGCCTCGTTGCCGAACTTGTTGATCGCCCGCTTCATGTAGCGCAGGTAGGCGCCGCCGTGGCGGGCTTCGTCCTGGCTCAGCGTCTGGTAGATGTGCTTGATCACCGGCTCCGTATGCCATTCGGCGGCGCGACGGTACCAGTGGTTCAGCCGGATCTCGCCGCAGAAGTGCAGCATCAGCGTTTCCAGCGGGGGAGCCGTCTCGAATTCGAAGCGCACCTCGTGCAGCTCTTCCTCGGTGGGGACCAGGTCGGGGCGGAAACGCTTGAGGTACTCGATGAGCACCAGCGAATGCTTCTGCTCCTCGAAGAACCAGATCGACATGAACGCGGAGAAGTCGCTGTCGTCCTTGTTGTCACGCAGGAACATCTCGGTGGCGGGCAGGGCCGACCACTCGGTGATGGCGTTCATCTTGATCGTCTGGGCCTGCTCCTCGGACAGCAGGGCCGGGTCGAACTGGTCCCACGGGATGTCCTTGTCCATGTCCCATCGGACGGACTCGAGTTGCTTGAACAATTCCGGGTACAACATGGCGCAGGGGTCTTTCTTGGAACCCGCCATTTTAGGCTGCGGGCGTGACCGGCGCTTGACAGACGACATCGCAGCCTGCATGTCGCAAGGACATGGGCTCCCGGGAAGCGGGGCGCGTGCCACACAATACACCTCTTTCCGGGAGCGCAGCATGAAACTCCAAACCGTCCTGGCCCTGGCGCTGGGCGCCTCGCTGGCGCCAGCCCTGCCCGCGGCCACCCCTGCGGCGCCGGGACCGGTATCGGCCGTCACCGCGGATGCCGCCTGTCCGGCCCTGCTGCGTCACACCTTTCCGCGGCTGCAGGACGAAAAGCCCCAATCGCTGTGCCAGTACCAGGGCAAGGTGCTGCTGGTGGTCAACACCGCCAGCTTCTGCGGCTTCACTTACCAGTACGAGGGACTGGAGAAGCTCCACGCCCGCTACAAGGACCGCGGATTCGTCGTCCTGGGTTTCCCGTCGAACGACTTCGCCCAGGAGAAGGGCAGCAACAAGGAGATCGCGGACTTCTGCGAGAACACCTTCGGCGTGAAATTCCCGATGTTCGGCAAGACGGCCGTCCGCGGCAGCGACGCCAATGCCCTGTTCAAGGAGCTTGCTGCCCAGACGGGCCGCGCGCCGCTCTGGAACTTCCACAAATACCTCATCGGGCGCGACGGCAAGGTCGTCGCCAACTATGCGAGCCTGACCAAGCCCGACGACGCCGCCCTGGTGAAGGTGCTGGAACAGCAGTTGGCTGCGCGCTGATTTCCGCGGGACGCTGTCGGCTCACAAAGATTTACCAGCGGGTCGCGAGCGGACGGGAACCGGATGGACAGGCAGGGGTCCATCACCTCAAGAGGCGAGACTCCACCGTTTTCCTGCTGCGAAGTCATCCGGTCCCACGGGTCGCGGATGCAATCCCGAGGCGACTCTTCTCCTCCTCCCTCCCTCCCTCCTTCGTCAAGGGGCGCTTCGCGGCATTTTTCTTTGGCGCTGAAAGCAGAAAGCCCGGCACCGCCGGGCTTTTTGCTTGGGCGGCGCGCCGCTTACTTCGGCAAGGTCTCGATGAAGCTCGGACGCGCTGCCAGCTTCTCGTAGAGCTTGGCGAGATTCGGGTACGTGGTGCGCCAGTCGATGTCCGGGAAGCGGAACACCAGGTAGCCCAGCGCGCAGCCGACCGCGATGTCGGCCAGGCTCAGGTAGATGCCGGCGCAGAACGGCTTGTCGCCCAGGCCCTGGCTCATGGCCTTCAGGCTGGCGTGCGTCTTCTCGATCTGGCGGTCGATCCAGGCCTGGCTGCGCTCGCCCTTCTTGCGGTGCACCCAGTTGGCCTCCAGCCGCGCGAGGATCAGCGCGTCGAGGACGCCGTCCGCCAGCGCCTCCCACGTCTTCACCTCCGCGCGCTCGCGGCCCACCACCGGAATCAGCTTGCCGACGGGCGACAGGGTGTCCAGGTATTCGACGATCACGCGCGAGTCGAACAGCGCTTCGCCGCCTTCCATCACCAGGCAGGGCACCTTGCCCAGCGGATTGGAATGCATGATGGTCGTGTCCTGGGACCAGACGTCCTCCTCGACGAACTGGTAATCCAGCTTCTTCTCGGCCATGACCACGCGCACCTTGCGCACGTAGGGGCTGGAGGTGGATCCGATCAACTTCATGGGTGTTGCCTGGCGCGTTCGAGTTGTGGGGAGGTCGACGGTTTCATTCTAGGGGAACGCATTCTGGCTCCTGTCGCCGACTTGCGACAGGCCTCCGGCCGAATGGCCCCGGAGCCCGCGGCCTACAATTCCGCGCATGGCACCCTCGACGATCTCCGCCCTTTCGCCGCTGGACGGCCGCTATGCCTCGCGGCTGGCGGCGCTGCGGCCCCTGATGAGCGAACAGGGCTACATGCACAAGCGCGTGCAGGTGGAGGTGTGCGTGTGCTGGTTCATCGCGCTGTCCGACGCGGGCTTCGCGGAGTTCAAGCCGCTGTCCCCGGGAGCGCGCACTTACCTCCTGGGACTGGTGAAGAACTTCTCCGAGGCCGACGCCGTCGCGATCAAGGAGATCGAGAAGACCACCAACCACGACGTCAAGGCGGTCGAATACTGGATCAAGTCCAGGTTCGAGGCGCGTCCCGAGCTGCGCCAGGCCAGCGAGTTCGTGCACTTCGCCTGCACCAGCGAGGACATCAACAACACCAGCCACGCGCTGCAACTCAAAGGCGCGCGCGAGCACGTGCTGCTGCCGGCGCTGGACGCCGTGCTGCAGAAGATGCGCGAACTCGCCCATGCGCATGCGGACGTGCCGATGCTCAGCCGCACGCATGGCCAGACGGCCAGCCCGACCACCGTCGGCAAGGAGATCGCCAACGTGGTGGTGCGGCTCGCGGCCGCCCGCGAAAAGATCGCGTCGGTCAGGCTGCTCGCCAAGATGAACGGCGCGGTCGGCAACTACAACGCGCACCTCGCGGCGTGGCCGGACTTCGACTGGGAAGCGTTCAGCCGCAAGGTGATCGAATCGCCGGAGCCCCTGGGCCTCGGGCTCACGTTCCAGCCGTACAGCATCCAGATCGAGCCGCACGACTACATGGCGGAACTGTTCGACGC
>JAJNBO010000260.1 GCA_021156245.1 Ramlibacter sp.
GCACCGCCGCCGGCGTGAACCGCATGATCTTCAGGTCGCGGTCGAGGAAGATGGTGGCGATCTGGGTCGCGTCCATCAGGTTCTGCAGGTCGCTGTTGGCCTGGCTCAATTCCTCCACCTTGCTCTTGAGCTCGTGGTTGACGGTGGTCAGTTCCTCGTTGATCGACTGGAGTTCCTCGCGGCTGATTTCCAGCGCCGACGTGGCCGCACGCATTTCCTCGTTCATGGCCTGCAGTTCCTCGTTGCTGGCCTTCAGTTCCTCGGTGGACGCCTCGTACTGCTCCACGGTTTCGCGCAGGTGCGACTTGAGGCGTTCGATCTCCGCGTCGAGGTGGCGCGCCAACGGGTCGGCCCCGAGGCGCGCCGTCCTGGCCTCTTCGGTTTCACCGCCGCCGGGCTGAATCTCGAAGATGACCAGGAAGAGCGCCTCGCCGGCTTCGTGCGCGGGCACGACTCGAATGGCCGTGGACACCGTGCCGCCGGACACGGCCAGGTTCAACGGAGGCACCCGCACTTCGGCGAGGCGCTGCGTCGCCTGGTACAAAGCCGCCCGAAGGTCGATCCGCACGTCGGCCTGGACGCAATGCAGCAGGTTGCGGCTGGGGTCGCCCCCCGCCATCTGCAGGAAGCGCCCGGCGCTGGACGAGAGGTGCACGATGTCGTACTCGCCATTGACCACCAGCGAGGGCGGCGCCAGCCGTTCCAGCAATTGCAGGTGCACCTCGCCCCACGGCGCGGATGACCGATCTTCGCGACTGCGCGTCGCCATGGCGCCGAAGCCTGCGCGAGGCACGTCGTACGCCTGGCCCGCGACCATCCGCCCGCGTAGCTGGCCCTGGCCCTCCAGAGCCCGGCTCAGGGTGGATTCGGCGTGCGGCAACGGCAAGCCGGCGCGAGTGATCGGTCGGTGGCCGTAGATGCGATTCTTCTTGTCGACCACCGTGAACAGCGGACTGCCCTCGTCCATGCTCTCGGAGGAGCCGATGAACAGCTTGCCGTGCGGAACCAGCGCGAAGTGCAGCGTCTCGAACACCCGCGCCTGCGCTTCCCGGTTCAGGTAGATCAGCAGGTTGCGGCAGGTCACCATGTCCTGGCGCGAGAACGGCGAGTCCCGCAGGACATCGTGCACGGCGAACAGCACCGACTCGCGCAGCTCGCGCCGCACGCGGTAGCCGCGGTGCTCCTTCAGGAAGAAGCGCCGCAGCCGCTCCTCGCTGACGTCCGCCTCGATGGCCGCGGGATACACGGCTTCCCGAGCCGTCTGCACCGCTTGCTCGTCGAGGTCCGTGGCGAACACCTGGATCAGGGGCGGCGCTTCCAGCTTGCGCGCGTGTTCGGCGAGCAGCATGGCGATGCTGTAGGCCTCTTCACCCGTCGCGCAGGCAACCACCCACACCCGCACGGCGTCGGCCGGGCCCTTGCCCTCGAAGAGGGCCGGAATGCGCGCCTCCAGCGCATCGAAGCAGTCCGGGTCGCGGAAGAAGTTGGTGACGCTGATCAGGAGGTCCTGCAGCAATGCCGCGGCTTCTCCGTTGCGCGTGCGCAGGCAGGTGAGGTAGCCGGGCAGGTTGTCGACGCCGTTCACCTGCATCCGCCGGCCGATGCGGCGCAGCACGGTGGCGCGCTTGTAGCAGGAGAAGTCGCGGCCGCTGCGCGTGCGAAGGAAGTTGAGGACGTCCCGCAGGTCGGACTCGGCGGAGCTGCCCGAGGCCGCGGGATCCGCCGGCGGCTCCTCGGGCGGGAGTTCCACCGCGGCCTCGAGGCGGAAGTAGGACAGCAGCCGGTTCGGCATGTCCTGCACCGGCAGCACCCAGTCCACCATGCCGGTGTCGATCGCGTTGCGCGGCATGCTCGCGTGCTGCGCTTCGTCGGGGTCCTGCACCACCGTCAGGCCGCCGCGTTCCTTGATGCGCTTGATGCCGATGGAGCCGTCGCCGTCGAGCCCCGACAGCACCACGGCGGCCGCGTGCGGGCCGTGGCTGTCCGCCAGCGTGCGGAAGAAGATGTCCACGGTGACGTGGCGCACTCGGCTCTCGGGAACCGGCTCCAGTTTCAGCCGCCCCTTGTCCAGCTGCAGCACCTTGCCGGGCGGAATGACGTAGACCGTGCCGGCTTCTACCAGGAGCGTGTCTTCCACGCGCACGACGGGCATGCGCGTGCAGCGCTGGAGCAGTTCGGTGAGCGAGCTCTTGTGGTCCGGAGACAGGTGGATGACGACGACGAACGCGAGCCCGCCCTGCGGCGGCATGGTCCTGAAGAAGGCCTGCAGCGCCGCGATGCTTCCTGCCGAACCCCCGAGGCCGACGACCGGCACCTTGCCATGGCCATGGCTCGGGACGACGTCGTCCACCTGGTCGGCCAGGTCTTGTTGGGCATCGTCGGCCTGAATCTCTTCGCTCATCCGGTTCCCTTTGTCGGATGGGCGATTATGCGGCGGGGCCCGGTTGCAGTCCGGAGCGACGACCGTGCCGGCCGACGCTCCGGCGCGGGGGCCTCTCGGCCTTAATCACGGGGCATGTCCATTCCGCGAGGCTGCTGCCGTTGTCGTCCGCTTTTATCTTTTTCCTCCGTCCAGCTATCCTGCCGGACAGTACAAGTAAACTGGACCGCACATGTCCGCATCGCAAGTCCATGCCTTCAGCGCGATCGCCTTCCAGCTGGCCGCGACCATTGAAACCTACGAGGCCGATGTCGCCGCGATGGTGAAGGCCCCGCTGGATGCGGACCTCTACCGCCACGTCAGCGCCCACGTGGACCAGATGCGCATGTATGCGGCCGCGCTGCCGCCCCTGTCCGTGGCGTGGGTGGAAGTGATGATCCGGCACTTCGAGTTGACGCACGGGATGTGGCGCTCGCAACGTGAGCCCGGCTCGGTGCAGCTCGGGGCGCTTCAGGATCAGCTGCTCGACGCCACCCGCAGGCTGTCCACGCGCTGCGTGCAGCTGATGCCTTCGGCCTGAAGACCGGGCGTCGTCCTTCGGCGCTTGGTCCTACAGTCGGGCTTGACGGCAGAGGCCAGAATGGCTCATGCGAGTCGAGCTGGCGAGTCCCATTGACGTCGGCGACTTCCGGTCGCAGGCGAATGCCTTGCTTGCGCAGCAGGTGCCCCCTGCGGACATCGACTGGTATTCGGAAGTGTCCCTCGCCCGGGGCTTCAAGTTCCGCGGGGAGCCCACCGCCGACGCCAGGCCGCCGCCGTCGGCACTGCATTCCATCGTCCCTCGATCGTTCGTGCGGCTCACCGAGCTGGTCGTGCTGCACCGCGACGAAAGCCGCTTCGAGCTGATGTACCGTCTGCTGTGGCGGTTGGTGCACGAGCCGGAGCTGGCGGGCGCGCGCGGCGACGCCGACATGGCGCAGGCGCAGAGCATGGCCCAGGCCGTGCGGCGCGACGTGCTGCGCATCCGCAAGAGCCTCCGCCTCGTGCCGGTCGAACCCCGCGCGGGCGTCGCCCTGTCGCGTGCCTGGTGCGAGCCGCAGCACCGCGTCACCGAGACCGTGGGGGAATGGCTGGCCCGTGCGGTGCCCAAGCCTCCATGGATCCTGGCCAGCCCGGACCGCTGCGTCCTGTGGACCGGACGCCACCTGCTGTGCGCGCCCGGCCTCGAGCCGCTCACCGCGCACGCCATGGGGGACGGGCAGTGGCACGAACTGGCGGCAGGGATCGCCGAAGCCGCGCCGTCTGCGCGTTGAGCGAGACTGCTGGGCCGCAGAAAGGTTCCACCGGCCGCACACGGGGCGCCCAACGGCGGGCACAATGCGGCTTGTCTCCCAACGAGATGCATTGCCTTGCAAGTCCCGCTGTCCCACCAGGTCGATGTCGTCGGTTTCCACAGCGAGGCCACTCGCCTGCTTGCGCGGCAGGTGCCGCCGGAAACGGTCGAGTGGTGCGCCGCGCCCGCCCAGACCGTCGGCGAGGAGGCGCTCGATGCCGGCCGCGCCAGCATCCAGAACCGCGCAGCGCGGGCCATCATCCCCCAGTCGTTCATCCGCATGAGCGAGCTGGTCGTGCTGCATCGCGATCCGCAACGCTTCGACCTCCTGTACCGCGCGCTCTGGCGCCTGGTGTACGAGCCGGACCTGAAGCATCACTTCGAGGACGACGACCTCGCGCGGCTGCGCCAGATGGCGCAGGCCGTTCGCCGCGACATCCAGAAGATGAAGGCGAAGCTTGCGTTCCGGCCGATCGACGTGAAGGGCGAACCGATCCCCGTCGCCTGGTACGAGCCCGCGCATTTCGTGGCCGAGCTCGTCGGCGCCTGGCTGGCGCGGCGCGATCCTTCGCTGCGCTGGATCCTGCTCACGCCGGACCGCAGCATGCGATGGGACGGCGGCAAGCTGCTCAGCGCGCCGGCGGTCGCGCCGACGCAGCAGCCGCATTCCGCGCGCAGCGACGCCGAATGGGCGCGCGTGCTGGACGCCATGCCCTGGGTCTGAGCGCGCGGCGGCCGGTTGCGCCAGAATGGCGGCCTCACCGGCGAAGGAGACCCCCCATGAAAGCCAACAGCGTCCTCGACACCATCGGCCGCACGCCGCACATCCGCATCAATCGGCTGTTCGGCGACAGCCACCAGGTGTGGGTGAAGTCGGAGCGGTCCAATCCGGGCGGGTCGATCAAGGACCGCATCGCGCTGTCGATGGTGGAGGACGCGGAGCGCAGCGGCAGGCTCAAGCCCGGCGGCACCATCATCGAACCCACCTCCGGCAAC